>JAGTSD010000407.1 GCA_018262135.1 Pseudomonadota bacterium
CCGCCCAGCACGATCAGGTCAGCCAGCGAGATCTTCTTGCCGCCAGACTGCGCGCTGTTGAACTCCTTCTGGATCGCTTCCAGCCTGGACAGAACCTTGGCCAGTTCGGCGGGCTGATTGACTGCCCAGTCCTTCTGCGGCGCCAGGCGGATGCGCGCACCGTTGGCGCCACCCCGCTTGTCGCTGCCACGGAAGCTTGCAGCCGACGCCCAGGCGGTCGTAACCAGCTGGGAAATCGACAGACCTGAGGCGAGAACCTTGGCCTTCAGGGCCGCGATGTCCTGCGCGTCGACCAGTTCGTGATCCACAGCGGGAATCGGATCCTGCCAGATCAGCACTTCTTGCGGTACGAGCGAGCCGAGGTAACGGGCGCGCGGACCCATGTCACGGTGGGTCAGCTTGAACCAGGCACGGGCGAAGGCGTCGGCGAAAGCCTGCGGATTCTGGTGGAATCGGCGCGAAATCGGTCCGTAGATCGGATCCATGCGGAGCGCGAGGTCGGCGGTGGTCATGATGGTGGTCACGCGCTTCGACGCGTCGTGTGCTGCCGGCGCGAGATCCTTCTCGGCTGGATTCACCGGTACCCACTGCCAGGCCCCGGCGGGACTTTTCACCAGATTCCAGTCGTAGCCGAAGAGCATGTCGAAGTAACCGTTGTCCCATTGGGTGGGGTTCGGGGTCCAGGCGCCTTCGATGCCGCTGCTGGTCGTGTCACCGCCCTTGCCGCTGCCGAAGCTGTTTTCCCAGCCGAGGCCCATGGCTTCGAGCGGAGCGGCTTCCGGCTCGGGGCCGACCAGCTTCGCATCGCCCGCGCCATGACATTTGCCAAACGTGTGGCCGCCGGCGACCAGCGCGACGGTCTCTTCGTCGTTCATGGCCATGCGCGCGAAGGTCTCGCGGATATCGCGACCGGACGCGACCGCATCCGGCATACCGTTTGGCCCCTCCGGATTCACGTAGATCAGGCCCATCTGCACGGCGGCGAGCGGGTTCTCGAGTTCGCGTTCGCCGCTGTAGCGCTTGTCACCCAGCCACTCGGATTCGCCGCCCCAGTAAACGTCTTCTTCCGGTTCCCAGATGTCCTCGCGCCCTCCGGCGAAACCAAAGGTCTTGAAACCCATCGATTCGAGCGCCACGTTGCCGGCGAGGATCAGGAGGTCTGCCCAGGAAATTTTGTTGCCGTACTTTTGCTTGATCGGCCATAGCAGGCGGCGCGCCTTGTCGAGGTTGACGTTGTCGGGCCAGCTGTTGACCGGTGCGAAGCGCTGGTTGCCGTGCCCGGCGCCGCCGCGCCCGTCGGATATGCGGTAAGTGCCCGCGCTGTGCCAGGCCATGCGGATGAACAGGCCGCCGTAGTGACCCCAGTCGGCCGGCCACCAGTCCTGTGAGTCGGTCATCAATGCGGTGAGGTCTTTCTGTAGCGCGCCCAGGTCGAGTTTCTTGAACTCCTCGGCATAGTTGAAATCCCCACCCAGCGGGTTGGACTTCGCCGAGTGCTGGTGCAGGATATTCAGCTTCAGCTGATTGGGCCACCAGTCCGCGTTCGATGGCGCCCCAGCCACAGTGTTTTTGCCGGCGGCGGCCGAGAACGGGCACTTTGTTTCGTTGGTCATCGTTTTCTCCTTCAATTGTTTGTCGATTGTTGCGTGCCTAACTCGGCGGATGGGCATTTCAAGTGGACAGACATCCGGCAGCAGTGGTGAGTATTTTGCTCATGGACGTTCTTCCTGGAATTGCCGGTGATTGCAGCAGGGTTCAGTAATTTTCGGAAAGCGTGGCAAGGATTTCGACGTAATTCTCCCAAACCAGTTCCTCCTGAACGAAGTGCTGTACGAGTCGGGAAATCATGATGCCCTCCATGACTGTTGCAGGTCGGTGTCGACCTGATGCAATCATTCTAGGAATGGGCGGGGGATTGGTCCAATCGATAAATGGTATTCGATCGATTGTGTTTGCCTATAGACAGGCGAAGGCGGCGTTCAGCCTTTTTTCTTGCTGCCGATCCTGGCTTCCTGCCCCGCCATCAGGCGCTGAAGGTTCTGCCAGTGCTTGCCGATCAGGGCCATCGCAAGAATGCCGATGAAGATGATTTGTGCATTGGCGCCGTGCATCAGCAGCGCATAGACCGGGGCGAGCGCGGCGGCGAGGAGGGCGGCCAGCGACGAGTAGCGGAAGGCGAAGGCGGTGAACAGCCAGGTGCCGGCCACGGCCAGGCCGAGCAGCGGGTCGAGGGCGAACAGCACGCCGGCGGCGGTGGCGACGCCCTTGCCACCCTTGAACTTCAGGAACACAGGGAACAGGTGGCCGAAGAAAACGGCGAGCGCGACGAGACCGAGCACGGTGTCGGAAAAGCCCAGCTGCCGGGCGACATAAACCGCGGCCCAGCCCTTGAGCGCATCGCCGATCAGCGTGACCAGCGCCGCCTTCTTGTTGCCGCTGCGCAGCACGTTGGTCGCGCCGGGGTTGCCCGAGCCATAGCTGCGCGGGTCGGCGAGGCCGAAGATCCGCGAAGAAACCATGGCGAAGGGAACGGAGCCCAGCAGGTAGGCGGCGAGAACGGCAAGGGCGATTTGCATGGGGCGCGGAGGTCACTGAGGTACAATCGCGGCGGATTTTACACCCCCGACCACGGTCGACCGCCAAATGGACATCATTTTCATCGACGAACTGCGCGCCGCGAC
>JAGTSD010000408.1 GCA_018262135.1 Pseudomonadota bacterium
CAACAACGGCCAGGAACCCTGATCGCCTACAACCGTTCGCAAGGCTCGCCCCAGATAGATCGACAGGAACAGACAGAGCGCCTCCGCTATCAGAAGGGTCAGCAGCGCCCTGGAAACATAATGTTTAAACAGGCGTATCATTTTTAAGACTGATAATGAGATATTTCATCCGAATCAGTAGATCAAAAAAGCAGCAAGGCAATTGTGAACGTCTTTTTATTGCCATCCAAGCATAACTTGCCCTTACTGCATCAATCAAAGCAGGAAACCTTTCCTGGTGCTTGCTCGCCTATACTAGCCGAATTCAAAACCTCAATGAGAACGGAGTACGACCGATGCTTGACCTCGCTACCACCCGCCTTGGCATCGTGGGTCTCGGCTACGTGGGACTGCCGCTGGCGGTCGAATTCGGCAAGCAGTTCCCCACGCTCGGCCTGGACATCAACGAAGCGCGCATCCGGGAACTGCAAACCGGAACCGACAGCACGCTGGAAGTGACTTCCGAGGAGTTGCGGCGGGCCGAACATCTGCGCTACACCCACCGCGTTGAGGACCTGGCCGATTGCAACGTGTACATCGTCACGGTACCGACTCCGGTGGACGAGTACAAGCGCCCGGATTTCCGGCCGTTGATCGGCGCCAGCACCACCGTGGGCCGCTTGCTGAAACCGGGCGACGTGGCGATTTACGAGTCCACGGTCTATCCCGGCGCTACCGAGGAGGTCTGCGTGCCGATCCTGGAGCGGGAATCGGGCCTGCGTTTCAATGCAGACTTCTTCGCCGGCTACAGCCCGGAGCGCATCAACCCTGGCGACAAGGAACACCGGGTCACCACCATCCGCAAGGTCACCTCCGGTTCCACCCCCGCGGTCGCCGACTTCGTGGACGCGCTGTACCGGCGCGTCATCGCCGCCGGCACTCATCGGGCGTCCAGCATCCGGGTGGCGGAAGCCGCCAAGGTGATCGAGAACACCCAGCGCGATGTCAACATCGCTTTGATCAACGAACTGGCGCTGTTGTTCAACCGCCTGGGGATCGACACCGAGGAAGTGCTGCTCGCCGCCGGCTCCAAGTGGAACTTCCTGCCGTTCCGGCCGGGGCTGGTGGGCGGCCACTGCATCGGCGTGGACCCCTACTACCTGACTCACAAGGCGCAGGAGATCGGCTTTCACCCGGAAATGATCCTGGCCGGCCGGCGCACCAACGACGGCATGGGCGCCCACGTCGTGCAGCGGGTAGTCAAGCTGATGAACCAGCGCCGGATCGCCGTGATGGACGCCAACGTGCTGATCCTGGGGCTGACCTTCAAGGAAAACTGTCCGGATCTGCGCAACACCCGGGTGGTGGACATCGTCCAGGAATTCCGCGATTACAACGCCCGCGTCGACATCTACGATCCCTGGGTGGATCCGCGGGAAGCCCTGCACGAGTATGGCGTCGAACCGATCCAGGAGCCGAAACCGGGTCATTACGACGCCGTCATTCTGGCGGTGGCGCACCGCCAGTTTCGGGAAATGGGCGTCGAGCGCATCCGGGCGCTGGGCAAGCCGGATTCGGTGCTGTTCGACGTGAAGTATCTGTTCCCGGCTAACGCCGTGGACGGCCGGCTATGAAAATCCTGGTCACGGGCAGCGCTGGTTTCATCGGCTCCACGCTGACGTTGCGCTTGCTGGAGCGCGGCGACCAGGTCGTAGGTTTCGACAACCTGAACGATTACTACGACGTGAATCTGAAGCGGGCGCGACTGGCCCGCTTGCAGGTTTATCCCGGCTTTACCGAGGTCCGGGCCAGCCTGGAAGATCGGACGCTGCTGACCAACACCTTCGCCCACCACCGACCGCAACGAGTAGTCAATCTGGCGGCTCAGGCCGGGGTGCGCTATTCGATCCAGAATCCCCATGCCTACGTAGACTCCAATCTGGTCGGTTTCGTCAATGTGCTGGAAGCCTGCCGTCATCACGGGGTCGAGCATCTGGTGTACGCCTCGACCAGTTCGGTGTACGGCGCCAACACCCGAATGCCGTTCTCGGTCCACGACAACGTGGATCACCCCCTCAGCCTGTACGCGGCCACCAAGAAAGCCAATGAATTGATGGCCCATACCTACAGCCATCTCTACGGCCTGCCGACCACCGGCTTGCGCTTCTTCACCGTCTATGGCCCCTGGGGCCGGCCGGACATGGCGTTGTTCCTGTTCACCCGCGCCATTCTGGCCGGCGAACCCATCGACGTGTTCAATTACGGTCATCACCGACGGGATTTCACCTACGTTGACGACATCGTCGAAGGCGTGATCCGGGTGCTGGACCGGGTGGCGATGCCCGATCCCAACTGGTCGAGTGAAACTCCGGACCCCGCTGCCAGCCGCGCGCCCTATCGGCTGTACAATATCGGCAGCCACCAGCCGGTCGAGTTAATGCGCTACATCGAAGTGCTGGAAGACTTCCTGGGCCGCAAAGCGGTCAAGAACCTGCTGCCGATGCAGTTGGGCGACGTGCCGGACACCTATGCCGATGTCGAGGCGCTGGTCCGGGATGTGGGTTACCAGCCCGCCACGCCGATCGAGGTTGGCGTGGCCCGTTTCGTGGCCTGGTATCGCGAGTACTACCGAGTCTAGACAGACTCCACCGCTTCCAGCCGCCGCCACGCGCACGGCCCGCCGCCGCTCTGGTCCAGCATC
>JAGTSD010000079.1 GCA_018262135.1 Pseudomonadota bacterium
ACTGAGCCTGGATGCCAGCGACGATACCCTGGCGCTGATGGATATGCTGCTGGCGAAGAAGCGGGCAGGGGACCGCAAGAACTGGCTGGAAGAGAAGGGCAATCTGGCGGAGATATGAAAATTTGGGACATTTTCGCGCCACACCTTGCCACTTCCGGATCCAGCATCTAGAGTTTAAAGGCACCGTTTTCCTATGAAGGTGTAACCAAAATCAAACAATGAGACCCAAAGGAGGTCGGAATGAACAAGAAGCTGATGCTGGGCATGGCTGCGTTTTGCGCGATGGGATTGACCGGCGGCGCCTGGGCCGCTGACTTCGGCACCGCCGCAGAAGCCAAGGCGATGCTGGAAAAAGCCGTTACCGCGGTAAAGGCGGATAAAGCCAAGGCGCTGGCTGCATTCAACTCAGGCGCAGAGGGATTCAAGGCCAAGGATTTATACGTCTTCTGCGGCGGTCCAGACGGTAATTTCACCGCTCATCCGTCGCTGGTGGGAAAGAGCATGAAGGACTTGAAGGATAAAAACGGCAAGCCGATTGGCGAGGAATTTTACAAAGCCGCGCAAGAAGGCAAGCTTGCCGAAGTGAGCTATATGTGGCCGCGTCCGGGTGAGGAAAAACTGTCCGAGAAGGTGACCTACTTCACCAAGGCAGGCGATCAGGTCTGTGGCGTGGGCTATTTCAAGCAATAAAGCCGCGCGCGACGGTTCTTGATTTTCTGGTCCAAGCCGAACTCCATCGAGAGTTCGGCGCTTTGCTCGTCCGGATTCCTCACCCACAGGTGTTTGCCCCCTCGTGCAATCTCCTCCCGCGTAGGAGAAGGGAAGCCAAGCAACTTGTTGTTCCGCAATACTCCCTCCCCCTGGTGGGGTAAGGAGACTGATGTGTGATCGAAAGGGTCTGGAAGCGGCATGGCTATTTTGTTTTGAGGGGGAGTGTACGGTGTGCGGACATAGTGACCAAGTGGCCGTTCGGAAGGGGTGGATGGCCAGGAACAGTCAGACCGGGCGGTTACCTGGAAACAGGCTTGGCTGGTTTTATGTTCTGTTCCTTGTTGTTCTACTTCCAGTCTGTCCCGCCCTGGCGGAGGATGCGGGCCAGGTGGTGAGCGTCCTCGGAACCGCTGAAGTCCTGCGCGAGGGGCGCTGGCAACCGGTTGACGCGGGCGCGGCGCTGGCGGCGGGCGAAGTAGTGCGGACCGGCGCGGGCAGCCGGGTCGCGGTCCTGCTGGCCAACGGATCGCAGCTCAAGCTCAACGCCAACAGCCAGTTGGAACTCAAGCGGATGGCTCCCCCGTCCGAAGGTCTCCTGCCCACCACCACCGAAGTGCTGCGAAGCGTGTTGCGGGTGTTGAACGGCGAAATCTGGGTGCGCAACGGCGGCGAACCGCTGGACATCCAGACCGTGCCGGCCACCGCCTCCATTCGCGGCACCGAATTCACCCTGGCGGCGGGGCCGGAGGACACGGCACGGCTGGCCGTGCTCGCTGGCCTGGTCGAATTCAGCAACCCCCAGGGCAGCGTGCTGGTGGCGGCCAACGAACAGGCTACGGTCAAACTGGGCGAAGCGCCGCGCAAGACCGTGTTGCTCAACCCGCTCGATGCGGTGCAGTGGTCGCTGTATTACCCGGGTCCGGTCGACGGTGCGGTGGAACCGGCGCGGGATCCGAAGTCTCCCCGGTACTGGACCCAGGCCGCCCAGACCGCGCTCCTGCGGGGGGAAGTGCCGCAAGCCCGGCAGGCGCTCGACCGGGCGCTGGCGCTCGACCCGAACGATGCCGGCGCCCTTGGCCTCCGCTCCACCATCGAACTGACGCAAAACCGCAAGGCCGAGGCGCGGGCCGATGCCGAGCGAGCCATCGCCGCCGATCCGGCGTCATCCGCGGCCTGGCTCAGTCTGAGCTTCGTCCAACAGGCCGAGTTTGACCTGAACGGCGCCCTGGCCAGCGCTCGCAAGGCGGTCGAACTCGATCCGAACAACGTCCAGGCGCTGGTTCAGGAAAGCAGCCTGCTGTTCGGCATGGGCCGGCTGAAGGAAGCGGTGAAAGTCGCCCAACGGGCGCGACGCCAGGCGCCAGACGACGCCATGGTCAACACGATCTGGGGGTTCCTGCAACTGGCGCGTCTTCGGATCGATAAGGCCCGCGATGCTTTTCAGACCGCCATCGCCCAGGATTCGACCTTGGGCTTGCCGCATGTCGGCCTGGGGCTGGTGCTGTTCCGGCGCAACCAGACCGAGGCGGCGGTGGCCGAGATGCGCAAGGCGACCCTGCTGGAACCGATGGTCTCGCTCTACAACAGCTATCTGGGCAAGGCGTTTTACGAAATCAAGGACGACCGGCGGGCGCAAAAGTATCTGGAGACCGCGAAGCAACTCGACCCCCGCGACCCCACGCCCTGGTTGTACGATGCCATTCGCCTGCAAAGCATCAACCGGCCGGTCGAAGCCGTGGAGAACCTGCAGCAGTCGATCGAACTGAACGACGACCGGGGCGTGTATCGGTCGCGGTTGCTGCTGGATGAGGATTTGGCGACGCGATCGGCGACCCTGGGCCGCATCTACAACGAATTGGGCTTTACCGAACTCGGCTTGCGGGAAGGCTGGCAATCAATCAACCGCGATCCGGCCAACTACTCGGCCCATCGGCTGCTGGCGGATTCCTATGCGGCCTTGCCGGGCGTCGAGGCGGCGCGAGCGAGCGAATTGCTGCAAGCGCAATTGCTGCAACCGATCAACATTACGCCGGTTTCGCCACAACTGGCGGAAACCAAGCTGCTGATCCCGGCTACCGGCCCGCTCACGCCTTCCCTGTACGAGTTCAATCCACTGTTCGTGCGGAATCGCCCCACGCTGTTTTTCTCGGGCCTGGGCGGCAGTCAGCGCACCTGGGGCGACGAATTGATCGTCTCTGGCCTGACCGACCGCTTCTCCTACAGCCTCGGCCAATTTCACTATCAGGACGACGGCTACCGACCAAACAGCGATTTGGAGAATAACCTCTACAATGTGTTCGTCCAATACGCCGTGACGCCGGACTTCAATCTGCAGGCGGAATATCGGCACCGGGAAACGACCAGCGGCGATCTCCGATCCCAGTTTGATGGATCTTTCTCTCCATTTGATCGCCGGAACATCGATCAGGATACCGCCCGCGTCGGCGCGCGTTATTCGCTGTCGCCCCAAACCGATGTCATCGCTTCGGTCATCCACACGGATCGGGATTCCATTCTCCAGGGTTTCTTTGGCGAATTGGCGCAAAGGAGTGCAGGCACTCAGGCGGAAGCCCAACTGCTTTATAAAGCGGAACCATTTAATTTGATTACTGGACTTGGCGCCTATTCGTTGGATATCAATTCGAGTGATCTACCTGGCGACAAAGCCACTCAGCAAAATGTCTACAGTTATGGGTATATCAAGATTCCTGATCGTGTCATTTGGACCGTCGGTTTGAGCTATGAATCCGATGAAGATCCAAATGCCAACTTTAATAAGCTCAATCCAAAGTTTGGCCTGCAGTGGGCGATCAGCGATCAGGTGTCGTTGCGTGCCGCCGCCTTCCAGATCGTCAAAAGGAGATTTGCAGCAGAGCAGACCATCGAGCCAACCCAAGTGGCCGGATTCAATCAATTGATGGATTATGTGAATATGACCGTATCGAAGAATTATGGCGCTGCTCTCGATGTCCGCTTCAACAAACAGCTTTTTGGCGGCTTGGGTGTGTTAAGCCAGGACAACGATGTTCCTTTTGGACAGTTGGCGCAACCCGAAATCTACGAAGTTGTAAACAGTCAGGACGATTCCTATAGCGCTTATTTATATTGGCTGCCGACCCACAACTGGGCATTGTCCGCCTCGCTGCTTTATCAAAAATTTGAGCCGGATCAAAGCTGTGCGTTGTGTTTGTATTTCTATCCGGCTGAATTGAAAACCCTGTCGGTGCCTTTGAATGTCCAGTACTTTGATCCATCGGGGTTTTTTGCTGGATTGGGCGTTGTTTATGTAGATCAGGAAATCCAGGTCCTCGATTTTGAGTCTTCAACCATTTCACCAACGCAGGACGAGGATTTTATCTTGGTCAATGCCGGACTGGGTTATCGCCTCCCCAAACGATGGGGAATCGTTGACTAATCCCCTCTATATTCCCGAACGAACCGTTTTTGGGCGGTTGGTTCTTAACTTCTAGCCACACCCAAGAGGAGAAAATTCAATGAGCTTGACCGGTGTTGAACTGCATCATGATACCCTAAAAAATATTGGACCCAATATGGTTCTGGTGGTTATCTCGGATGACAAGGGGGAACCAAGAGTAGTGAAGATCGATCATCAATCGATTGCCAAGGATAAGCCTTTTTTAAAAGTAACTGCTGATTCCTCACCCAAGACAATCCAGGCGGCAGGCGGATGTTGGAAGCGCATTAATGGCGACTTGAAATGGTTTAACCCATGTGTGTGATGGACCCATGCTTGTGTTGAGTTGATCGACTACTTTCAGTCTTGCCCAAATTGCGTACTCCACTAATCCTGCCGGCGACTATCGTGGCGGTAGTTACCTTCGGGATCACTCTCCTTCTCTCCAGCCTGTCTTTTTTTTCCTTCCTGGAACTGAAGGGACTCGATCTGTTGTTTGCGCTGCGCGGCCCCTTGCCTCCGCCCGACCCGATCATTATCGTCGCCATCGACGAACCCTCCATGGCCGAGATCGGGCGGCAATGGCCGTGGCCGCGCAGCCTGCACGCCCGCTTGATCCAGCAACTCAACAAGGCCGGCGCCAAGGTGATCGGCTTCGACATCCTGTTCGCCGAACCGTCGGAACCGGACGAAGACGAGGAGTTGGCGCGCATTCTCGAAGCCAGCGGAAACGTCGTCTTGGTCAGCGCCCTGTCGGTGGTGAACGATCCCCTGTTCCGCCACACCATCCGGATCGATCCGATTCCGGCGTTACGGGAGGCCGCCACGGTGGGCAGTCCGCTGGTCAGCATTGATGCGGATGGAATCGTGCGGCGGGCGCGCCTGCTGGCCCCCGACCTGCCGTCGTTCGCCCTGCAAGTGGTCAGGCGCTATCTGGGGAATCCAGTGCCCGGAACCGTGGCGGCGACCGGAGCGAAGCGGTTCAGCCAGGGGGATTTATTGCAGGAGGTGTTGATCGCTTACCAGGGACCGCCGAAGACGATCAAGACCGTCTCGTACTATCAGGCGCTGAATTACGAGCGGATGCTGCCGCCGGGGATTTTCGCCGGCAGGATCGTGCTGGTCGGCCGCCTGCTGGAAGCGATCCCGGAACCCCAGCGCCTGTCGGGCGACACCTTTCTCACCCCCTTTTCCTGGATAGCCGGGAGTCCTTCCGCCGGCGTCGAGATTCAGGCCAACCTCATCAGCAACGTACTGGAAGGACAGTTCATCACCGAACCCGGCAAGCCCAGCCAGTGGCTCCTGCTGCTGGCGCTACTGTTGGCCGCGAGTTTGCTTGTCATAAGGCTGAAACCGGTCGCCGCGCTGATGGCGATCCTGGCGCTGGCGGGTCTGTTGGTGACAGGGGCTCACGTAGCTTTCAAGACCATGAATCTTTGGCTTCCCATCTTCTCGTCCATGATGGGCCTCGCGCTGGTCTATGGCGGCCATTTGCTGGTTCGGGCGCTGACGGCCGAACGCGAGCGCCGCCGCCTGTTGGAGGAGACCAACCGCGACCTGGAAACCAAAGTCGCCGCGCGCACCCAAGAGCTTTCCACTGCCAACCAGGAACTTCAACAGCGTCACCAGCAGATCCAAGCGGCTTATCAGGAATTGGCTCGCACTCAGGACCAGCTCATCCACTCGGAAAAAATGGCTTCGCTGGGCCTGTTGGTAGCCGGCGTGGCGCACGAACTGAATAATCCTATCAGTTACGTTCACAGCAATCTGGAATTCATCGAGGATTATACCGAACGCCTTGCTGGAATCATTAAAGCGCATTCAGGCGCCCTGCATTCGGCTGATCCAGTCCAGCATCATGGCGACGAGCGACAGGAAAGTACTCGCGTCGAAACCACTTTAAAGACCTTGCGGGAATTAATCACCAGTTGCAAGGAAGGCACCGGTCGGGTGAAAAAGATCGTGCTGGATTTGCGGGTTTTTTCGCGTACCGACGATATCGGCCTTGTGTTAACTGACCTGCATGAGGGCATCGAATCCACGCTGAATCTGCTCGCCAAACAGTACAGGGATCGAATCGTCGTTCACCGCGATTATGGCTCCCTGCCCCTGGTGGAATGCTATCCGAGCCAAATCAATCAGGTGTTCATGAATCTGCTGCAAAACGCGGCTCAAGCCATTCCCGGTCAGGGCGAGGTCTGGATTCGAACGAGTGCAGATAGCGGCTGGGTCAAAATTATCATCAGGGATAACGGTGTTGGTATTCCCGAAGACCAGTTGAACCGGATTTTCGATCCCTTTTTCACCACTAAGCCGGTCGGCGCGGGAACTGGACTGGGACTGAGCATCAGCTACGGGATCATCGAAAAACATGGAGGGAGCATTCGGGCCACCAGCAAGGTGGGTGAAGGAACGGAATTTACGCTTGAGTTACCGGTGCGTTCGATGGGGAGAATGGCATGAAGCGCCATGGTTTGCTGATCGTTGACGATGAGAAGGAGATTCTGCGGAGTCTCACCCTGACCTTTGCGGATGAATACGAGGTGTTCACAGCCTCCAGTGGAACCGAGGCGCTGGAAATTCTAAAACAGCAATCCGTCGCCCTCGTCATCGCCGATCAGCGAATGCCGGAGATGACCGGCGCAGAACTCCTGGAAAAAGTTTTTCAAATCAATGCGAACATCATTCGCATGATCCTGACGGGCTATACCGATACCGCCTCGCTGATCCAGGCAATCAACAAGGGCCATATTTACCAGTACATCACCAAACCGTGGGAACGGCAGGAACTGAGGGTCATCGTCAAACGGGCGCTGGAGAGCTATGAACTGGCGCTGGAAAATCAACGCTTGCTCGCGGAATTGCAGGCTGCCAACGAACGGCTGAAGGATGAAAATATTTTCCTGAGGAATGAAGTGTGCAGGGAATTACAATGCGCTGACATCATCGGACAAAGCCCGGTCATGCAAAAAGTTTTCGGTCTGTTGAACCGGGTGCTCAATAACTCGATCACCGTCCTGCTCACCGGCGAGACCGGTACAGGTAAAACCCTGCTGGCCTGCTACATTCATCACCATGGACCGCGCAGGGAGAAACTGTTCATCGAGCAGAATTGCGGAACCCTTCCCGAAACATTGCTCGAAAGCGAGCTGTTTGGCCACAAACGCGGCGCTTTCACCGGCGCGATCCAGGATCGAAAAGGGCTGTTCGAGATCGCCGATGGTGGGACTCTGTTCCTGGATGAAGTCAGTGAAATGAGCCCCGCGCTTCAGGTCAAGGTGTTGCAGGTTTTGCAGCAAGGACGATTCCGGCGGGTCGGCGAAAATGAGTTCCGGCAGGCCGATGTCCGGATCATCGCCGCGACCAATAAGGATTTGCGCGCCGAGATTCAAAAAGACCGTTTCCGTTCTGATTTATATTACCGGATCAATGTCTTTCCAATCCATATTCCTCCCTTGCGGGACCGGATCAGCGATATTCCCCTGCTGGCGCAGCATTGCCTCAATAAATACCGCCGAAAGCTCAACAGCCAGGTGACCGGCTTTAGCCAGGAAGCCCTGCAGGGTTTGTGTAATTATGATTATCCAGGCAATGTACGGGAACTGGAAAACCTGATCGAACGGGCATTGATTCTAAGCACGGGACCGCAAATCGAAGCCGACGAGTGGCTGCCGGCCTTGCCCGTCAATACCGGCGGCGTCACCAGAATGGAACAATTGGAACGGGCGGAAATCGAGCGGCTGCTCGAGCGGTATCAGGGCAACCTGGCTCTGGTCGCCAAGGAACTGGGAGTCAGTCGCACCACCCTGTGGCGCCGTCTGAAGGATTACCGCGTTCAGCCCGACAAGGACTCGGACGTTTCAAAATGAAACATGCGAAAATGAATTTGTTTCAAATTGCTACTGCCTGACCCCCGGTTTTCTTTCTTCCCCTCTTTTATCCCCCCCCCTGTCATTTTTAAGATACATTCTCTGGTCAACAGCCAGGTTTGGCTGTTTGTCTTGGATATCTTACACAAGATAAGTTTTTGATTATGATATAATTACAGAGTGCGCAATATCACAATAGACCTTGCTGCTTGAGTTGGCTTGAATTCTGCTTCCCTATAGCGTTCTTCGTGGATAGAGTCATCAGGGGGGATTATGGAATTTGGATGCTATACCCGGGAGCTTCGCCAGCAGCGCAATGGAGTGAACCGGCGTTACTCCATTCGGCAACTGGCCCAGCGGATTGGAGTGGGACCGACCTATCTCAGCAGGATCGAACGGGGCGATATCACGCCATCGGAGGAGATGATCCAGCGCCTGGCGGCAGAGTTGGGAGAAGATGCGGATGTGTTGTTGGCGCGGGCGGGCAGGATAGCCAGCGATATTTCCGAGATCATCGCGCGACGGCCGGTTCTGTTCGCCGAGTTGATCCGGGGCCTGAATGAAATGGGCGACGAGGCCCTGATGGAAGTAGTGTGCAAGGTGCGCAACGGGGAATGGTAGCCCGTTGCTGGCGAGATGGGGCGAGCTAGCGAATCGTCGGGGTGAAATCGCGCCGGAGCCCCATCCTTGGGATTTGAAGTGATGTCTTGGCAGGAAAAGGTATAAAGCAATATAAATCAATAAATTAGTCATTTTTTATGGAGCGGTTCAGGGGCGCTGGAGCCGATTTCAACGAAGTACCATCGAGAAACCCTTTTCAGACAGACTTTTTTCAGACCGACTTCAGGGTAACCAGGGGGTTTCGTGGATTTGCGTCGTCTCACTCAACAATCCGCCGTCGAATGGCAGATCGAACCGCATGGCGCCATGCGCGTCCCGGGGGTTTTGCTCGCCACTGAGGACCTGATTCGCATCATGGATGATCGGGTTTACCATCAGGTCGTCCAGGTGGCGACCCTGCCCGGCGTGGTCGAGGCGGTCTACGCCCTGCCGGACGCGCGTGGCGGCCATGGTTTCCCGAGGGGCGGAGTCGCCGCGTTCGACGCAGAGCAGGGCGGGGTGGTCGTCAGTGGCGGGGTCGGCGTTGATATCGGCTGGGGCGCGCGCGTTCTCCATGCCGGTCTGAACGTCGCCCATCTGTTGTCGTATCGAGAAGCGCTGGCCGACGCGCTCCATACCCGGATGCCCAACGGCAATGGCGCCCGGGTGTTGCGCCTCACCGGCCGCGGCATGGACGCCATGTTGCGGGGCGGCGCGCGCTGGGCGGTGGAGATGGGGTACGGCGTGCCGGCCGATCTGGAACGGCTCGAGGACCAGGGCTGCATGGCCGGCGCCGAACCCAGCCAGGTGTCCGAACTGGCCAAGACCCGGCAACTGGAACAGATGGGTACCCTGCGCGCCCCCTGCCAGTATCTGGAAGTGCAGCGGGTCGCCCAGGTCTACGATCACCAGGCCGCCCGGACGCTGGGCATCCAGCTCGACGACGTTACGGTCACCCTCCACTGTGGCTCCCATAGCCTGGGGCAACAGATCGGCGCCGATTATCACCAGCGGCTGGCTGCCGCAGCTGAGCGCAGCGGCATTTTGCTCCCCGATCAAGATCTGGCCTGCGCGCCGCTGGCTTCCGAACCCGGCCAGCGCTATCTGGGCGCGATGCGCGCCGGCATCAATTGCGCGCATGCCAACCGCCAGATTCTCACCCATCTGACCCGGCGGATCTTCGCCCGGCTGTTCCCGAACGTCCGGCTGGATGTGCTGTACGACGTGTCCTACAACACCTGCCGGCTGGAAACCCATGAGGTAGACGGCCAGCCGCGTGCCCTCTACGTTCATCGCAAGGGTGCCAGCCGCGGGCTGGGTCCCGGCCATCCCGACCTGCCGGCGGCCTGGCGGGATCTCGGCCAGCCGGGCCTGATCGGCGGCCGGATCGACGCCGCCTCCTACCTCACGGTGGCGCCCGCATCGAACCGGGACCGGGCATTCGCCTCCGCCTGCCACGGGGTAGCGCCGCCCCCGAATCTGCCCTGGATGGAGCGAGCGCGGCGGGGCCTGGAAAACTTCGACGTGTTACGGCGGCTGGGGACGCTGGTCCGTGGCCCCGCGTCGAGCGGGGTGGTGGAAACCGCGCCGGACGCCGGCTCGGACTTCGGCGTGATCATGGACGCGGCCGAACAGGCGGGGCTGGCGCGACGGGTGGCCCGGCTGGAGCCGCTGATCCATATCAAGGGTTAGGGTGGAACCAGCCTGTGGTGAGTTTAAACCGGCGTTGCGCCGGCTTCTTTTTCGGCAGGGTCGTTGGCGGAAATCGCCGGGGCGGGTCAAAAATCGGCGTAGCAGAAGGGTGACCTGCGCTGCTTTATCTGGGCAAGGAGAAAGAGGGGTATACCCAACATTTTGAATTCTCAAAAGTCCCTGTTCGGTTAAACGAACTATGAGATCTGATTTATGGAATCATCGCTCCGAACCACCCCGGCGCGACGCGCCACCCCTCCTTATTCAGGAGCTCTAACCAGCATGGTTGGCCCGATCATTGCGAATAGACGCGCACTAATGGCAACGATCCTCCCGTTGGAAGACGACGAGATCTTGAGAGAGGAACTGGCCTTGTTCCTCGTGGAACTGGGCCATCGGGTCCTGGAGGCCGGCACCTTGGCGGATTTCACGTCGCTGCTGCCCGCTGCGGATCTCGCGATCATCGACCTCATGTTGCCGGACGGCGACGGTTTTGAGGTGACGGCGCGGTTGCGTGCGTGCCGGCCGATGGTGGGCGCCATCATTCTCACGGCGCGCGACACCCTGCGGGACAAGGTACAGGGGCTGACCAGCGGCGCCGATTATTATCTGGTCAAACCCATCCACCTGGAGGAACTGGCGGCGATCATCGTGGCCTTGCTGCGGCGCGTGGCCCCCGGCTGGCGCCTGGACCTCAAGGACCGCCGGCTGATCAGCCCGGAGGGTCATGTCATTGCCTTGTCCCCGATGGAAATGACCCTGTTCGACCTGCTCTCCAGAAACCCAGGCAAGACCGTGATCCGGCAGGCGCTGGTGGCCGCCCTGGGCTACAACTGGCTGGACTATGACGTGCGCCGTCTGGAGCAACTGATCAGCCGCCTGCGGCGGCGATGGGAGGCGGAGACGGGCCAGTCCTTACCGCTCAAAACCGTGCACCGGTTCGGCTACAGCTTCGGCGCCGACCTTCACCGGGTGTGACCCGGTCGCCGGCAAGGCAATCCGGAACACACAGCCTTGGCCCGGTTCACTGGTCGCGGTCAGGGTGCCGCCCTGGCGCTCGATCATGCGCCGGGCGAGCGGCA
>JAGTSD010000080.1 GCA_018262135.1 Pseudomonadota bacterium
ACCCTGGCCAAGGTGCGGCGCGAGCGGATGGGCCACATCGAGCTGGCCTCGCCGGTGGCGCACATCTGGTTTTTGAAATCGCTGCCCTCACGGATTGGCCTGTTGCTGGACATGACCCTGCGCGACATCGAGCGGGTGCTGTACTTCGAATCCTATGTGGTCATCGACATCGACCCGAGCACGCCCGCCGAAAAAGAGCTGCGCCGCGGGCAACTGCTGACCGATGAAGCTTATCTGGACGCGGTCGAGCAGTACGGCGACGATTTCGACGCCCGCATGGGCGCCGAGGCCATTTACCAGTTGCTGCACGGTCTGGACCTGAAGCAACTGGTGGTGCAACTGCGGCAGGAAATCCTCGAGTGCGGCTCCGAAACCAAGCTCAAGCGGCTGTCCAAGCGACTGAAGCTGGTGGAATCGTTTCTCCACTCCGGCAACAAGCCGGAATGGATGGTGCTGACCGTGCTGCCGGTGCTGCCGCCCGATCTGCGGCCGCTGGTGCCGCTGGACGGCGGCCGCTTCGCCACTTCCGATCTCAACGATCTCTACCGGCGGGTGATCAACCGCAACAACCGCCTCAAGCGGCTGCTGGAACTCTCCGCGCCCGACATCATCGTCCGCAACGAAAAGCGCATGTTGCAGGAAGCGGTGGATTCGCTGCTGGACAACGGCCGGCGGGGCCGGGCCATCACCGGCAGCAACAAGCGGCCGCTGAAGTCGCTGGCCGACATGATCAAGGGCAAGCAGGGCCGGTTCCGCCAGAACCTGCTCGGCAAGCGGGTGGACTACTCGGGTCGTTCGGTGATCGTGGTCGGCCCCACCCTGCGCCTGCATCAGTGCGGCCTGCCCAAGAAGATGGCGCTGGAACTGTTCAAGCCGTTCATCTTCAGCAAGCTGCAATATAGGGACATGGCCACCACCATCAAGGCGGCCAAGAAAATGGTCGAGCGCGAGGAGCCGGTGGTGTGGGACATCCTCGAGGAGGTGATCCGCGAGCACCCGGTGATGCTCAACCGCGCGCCCACCCTGCACCGGCTCGGCATCCAGGCGTTCGAGCCGGTGCTGATCGAAGGCAAGGCGATTCAACTGCATCCGCTGGTCTGCACCGCCTTCAACGCCGACTTCGACGGCGACCAGATGGCGGTCCATGTGCCGCTGTCGATCGAGGCGCAACTGGAAGCCCGCGCGCTGATGATGTCCACCAACAACATCCTCAGCCCGGCCAACGGCGAACAGATCTTCGTCCCGTCGCTGGACGTGGTGCTCGGTCTCTACTACCTGACCCGCCAACGGATCAACGCCCGCGGCGAGGGCATGGCGTTCGCCGACGTCCAGGAAGTTCACCGCGCCTACGAAAGCCGGCAGGTGGAACTGCACGCCCGCATCGAGGCGCGTCTGGCGCGCGAGGAAACCGACGAGAACGGCCAGGTCCGCCGGGTACTGGAGCGGGTCAAGACCACGGTCGGTCGGGCGCTGCTGTCCGAGATTCTGCCCAAGGATTTGCCTTTCGCGCTGATCAACCAGGTGCTGACCAAGAAGACGGTCTCCCGCCTGATCAACGAATGCTACCGGCGGCTGGGGTTGAAGGACACCGTGATCTTCGCCGACCAGTTGATGTACACCGGCTTCCACTACGCCACTCGTTCCGGTTCCTCGATTGGTTTCGAGGACTTCCAGATTCCGGCCAGGAAGACCGAACTGCTGGAGAAGGCCGAACAGGAAGTCAAGGAAATCGACGACCAGTACGCCAACGGCCTGGTCACCAAGGGCGAGCGCTACAACAAGGTGGTGGACATCTGGTCGCGCACCAACGATCAGGTTGGCCAAGGCGATGATGGACAACCTCGGCAGCGAGCTGGTCGTCAACCGCGAGGGCGAGACCGTCCGCCAGCTGACGTTCAACGCGGTGTTCATGATGGCCGACTCCGGAGCGCGCGGCTCGGCGGCGCAGATCCGTCAGTTGGCGGGCATGCGCGGGCTGATGGCCAAGCCGGATGGCTCGATCATCGAAACCCCGATCAAGGCCAACTTCCGCGAAGGGCTGAGCGTGCTGGAGTACTTCATCTCCACCCACGGCGCCCGCAAGGGTCTGGCCGATACCGCGCTCAAGACCGCCAACTCCGGTTATCTGACCCGGCGGCTGGTAGACGTGGCGCAGGACATGGTGGTGACCGAACCGGATTGCGGCTCCCAGGAAGGCGTCTGGATGACTCCGGTGATCGAGGAAGGCGACGTGAAGGAACCGCTGCGCGACCGGGTGCTGGGCCGGACGGTGGCTCAGGATGTGTTCCAGCCGGGCGGCGACGATGTCGCCATTCCCGCCGGCACCCAACTGGACGAGCACTGGGTAGCGAAGCTGGACCAATGGGGTATCGACCGCCTGCTGGTACGGTCGGCCATCACCTGTCGGACCCGTTATGGCGTCTGCGCGGCCTGCTACGGCCGCGACCTGGCGCGCGGACACCGGGTCAATATCGGCGAGTCGGTGGGCGTGATCGCGGCCCAGTCGATCGGCGAACCGGGTACCCAGTTGACCATGCGGACCTTCCATATCGGCGGAGCGGCGCACGCCAAGCTGGTCAACAACGTGCAGGTCAAGTCCCGGGGCATCGTGCGCCTGCACAAGATGAAAGTCGTGCAACGCCGCGATGGCCACCTGGTGGCGGTATCGCGTTCCGGCGAGATTACCCTGGTGGACGATCAGGACCGCGTGCGCGAGCGCTACAAGGTACCTTACGGCGCCGATCTATCCATCCAGTACAAAACCAGTTCCAAGGGAACTGTACGCCTGCTTGATATCGAGATGGCGCGCGATCCAGGCGGTTATCTGGAAGTGGTCTCTCCGGGCGAGCTGATTCTGGTGGACGGCCAGGGCAACGAGCGTGAACGCTACAAAGTGCCTCGCAAGGCACGGCTGTTTATCCAAGATGGCGAGGTAGCCGGGGCTCACCAGCTCATTATTGACGCTCCCCTCGAAGACGGCGGCTTCGTCGAAGCAGGTCTTGCCACGGACGAAAAATCCAACCAGACCAAAGTGTATCCGGAGATCGCCCGCTGGGACCCGCTGTTTCATCCGATCATCACCGAGGTTGCTGGCTTCGTCCGCTTCGCGGAGTTCGAGGAAGGCATCACCGTACAGCGACACGCCGATGAGATGACCGGCCTGTCCAGCCTGGTGGTGATGGATCCCAAGCAACGCGGCGCCCTGGGCAAGGACAAGCGGCCTCTGGTGCGGCTGGTGGACGAAGTCGGCAACGACCTGTTCATTCCCGGCACCAGCACCCTGGCGCAATACCCGCTGCCGGCCAACGCCATCATCAACCTGGCCGACGGCGCCGAGGTGACGGTGGGCGACATCGTGGCGCGGATTCCGGTCGAATCCTCCAAGGCCCGCGACATCACCGGCGGTCTGCCCCGCGTCGCGGATCTGTTCGAGGCGCGCAAGCCCAAAGATCCGGCGATCCTGGCCGAAAAATCCGGCATCATCGAATTCGGCAAGGAAACCAAGGGCAAACAGCGACTGGTCATCCGCGACAAGGACGGCGAGATCCTGTACGAGGAACTGATCCCGAAGTGGCGGCACGTCGGCGTGTTCGACGGCGAACACGTCGAACAGGGCGAAATGATCGCCGATGGCGAACCCAATCCGCACGATATTCTGCGGTTGCTGGGAGTACAGGAACTGGCCGCCTATCTGGTCAAGGAAATTCAGGACGTTTACCGGGTACAGGGCGTGAAGATCAACGACAAGCACATCGAGGTGATCATCCGTCAGATGCTGCGCAAGATCGAGATCATCAGTTCGGGTGATACCCCCTTCATTCCGGGCGAACAGGTCGAGCGGCCCCGGGTGTTGGAGGAAAACGACCGGGCCAGCGCCGAGGACCGCATGCCGGCGGTCTGGCAACCGCTGCTGCTGGGCATCACCAAGGCCTCACTGGCCACCGAGTCGTTCATCTCCGCCGCTTCGTTCCAGGAGACCACGCGGGTGTTGACGGAAGCGGCGGTGCGTGGCCTGCGCGACGACCTGCGCGGGTTGAAGGAGAACGTCATCGTCGGCCGGCTGATTCCGGCGGGCACCGGGCTGGCTTATCATCTGCAGCGGCGGCGCGACTGGGTGCCCAGCAAACCGACCACCGGCGCCGGCCATGTGTTCGAGAGCACGGAATCCGAAGCCAAGGCTATCGCTACTGAGGACAAGAACGACGACGGCGAGGAACTGATCGCCCGGGAATAAGCGCGCATGAGTCCATAATCGGGGCCTCCTAAAAAGGCGGGGACGCGCAGCGCTACCCGCCTTTTTTCATTCTCGGCCACGAGGGTAAAGGTGTTTTGTTTCTTCTTCCCCACTCCAGCCCATCCATCCCATGACCGTCCTTCTGGAAGCCCGTCACCTGATCAAGCATTTTCGCGGCGTGCAGGCCGTGAATGGCATTGACCTGGCATTGCCGGCCGGTCGCTGCTTCGGTCTGCTCGGCCCCAACGGCGCCGGCAAAACCACTACGGTCGAGCTGCTGGAGGGCATTCAGGAACCCACCAGCGGTACGATCCGCTACCGGGGCGAGCCGCTCGGTCCCCGTTTCCGCCAGGACATCGGCATCATGTTTCAGTCCACAGCCTTGCAGGATTACGTGACCGGCCGGGAAAACCTGCGGATGTTCGGCAGTTTCTACCACCGTACCCTGCCGCTGGCCGAACTGAGCGAAGCCTGCGCGCTGGGCGAATTCCTGGACCGGGACACCCGCAAGCTGTCCGGCGGCCAGCGCCAGCGGTTGTTGCTGGCCATCGCCCTGGTCAACGATCCCGAACTGATTTTTCTGGACGAACCTACCACCGGCCTCGATCCCCAGGCCCGCCGCAATTTCTGGGAACTGATCCACCAGATCAAGGGGCGCGGCAAAACCATCCTGTTGACCACCCACTACATGGAAGAGGCCTATCACTTGTGCGACGAGATCGCCATCATGGATCACGGCCGGATCATCGCCCAGGGCGCCCCCCGTGAGCTGTTGGCCGCGCATTTCGATGACGTGGTGCTGCAATTGCCTCTGGCGGATTTTCCCAATCCCGCACCGCCGCTGTCGTTGACTGTGCTGCGGGGCCGGGACACAGTCGAAATTTTCACCGCCAACGTGGACGCGGCCATCCAGGAACTCCGGGCAAGGGACATCTCGCTGGCACGGCTGCAAATCCGGCCGCGCACCCTGGAGGATTTGTTTTTGGAACTGACGGGACGGGAGCTGCGAGCATGAGTTTCAAGCGCTTCTGGGCGGTTTTCGTTTGCCGCAACCGGGAATTCCTGCGCGACCGCTCCACGATGACCTGGAACCTGCTGTTTCCAGTTTCCCTGATCGCCGGTTTCGCCGTCGCCTTCTCCGGGCCGGGGCTGGCTCTCTACAAAGTGGGCATGCTGAGCACGGTTGACGGCGGAAGCGGCAACGATTTTTTCCAGACCCGCTATATCCAGTTTATCCCAGTCGCCGATCTGCCCACCGCTTTACCCAAGGTCGAGCGCCACCAACTGGACATGCTGGTGGACCCCGCTGGGCGGCGTTACTGGATCAACGAGGAATCGCCGAAGGGCTATGTGCTGGAGCGAATCCTGCGCGGCGCAGGCGCGCAAACCGACTTCAACAAGCAAACCGTGTCCGGCCGGGTCATCCGCTATGTGGATTGGGTTGCGCCGGGCATCCTGGCGATGAACATGATGTTCAGTTGCCTGTTCGGCGTCGGTTACGTCATCGTCCGTTACCGCAAGAACGGGATGCTGAAGCGACTGAAGGCCACGCCGCTGACGCCGCTGGAATTCCTGTCCGCCCAAGTGGCCTCGCGGTTATGGCTGATCCTGGCGACCACCGCGCTGGTGTTCGCCGGTACCGACGGGTTGATCGGCTTCCCGATGCACGGCTCCTATCTCGACCTGTTCACCGTATTCCTGGTGGGAGCGATCAGCCTGATCAGCCTGGGACTGATCGTCGCCGCCCGCACCACCAGCGAGGAAGTCGCCGCCGGCCTGCTCAACGCACTCAGTTGGCCGATGACGTTTCTGTCGGGCGTCTGGTTTTCGCTGGAAGGCGTTCATCCGGTGCTGCAACAGTGCGCGCAACTGGCGCCGCTGACTCACATCATCGAAGCGGCGCGGGCAGTCATGATTGACGGCGTCGGCCTGGCGGCGATCTCCGGCCACCTGCTGGCGCTGACGGCGATGAGCATTGGGTTCATGGCGGTCGGCGCCTGGCTGTTTCGGTGGGAATGATCGTTTCCGGCAGCGGTCGTAATCAGAAGTCGCCAACCGACCAGGAGACAACACCATGCCATGGCTGCAACACAAGATCCGGATTCCCCGCGCCGAGGATGCCCTGCCGGGTCGTTCCACCCCGCTGCCCGTACCGGCGCGACACTACGTCAACGATCACTCCTTGCAACCGCCCTTCCCTGCTGGCATGGAGCGAGCCCTGTTCGGGCTGGGCTGTTTCTGGGGTGCGGAACGAAAGTTCTGGACCCAGCCGGGGGTCTACAGCACCGCAGCCGGCTATGCCGGAGGTTTCACGCCCAATCCGACCTATGAGGAAGTTTGCAGCGGTCTGACCGGCCACGCCGAAGTGGTACTGGTGGTGTTCGATCCTGCCATCGTCCTCTACGCGCAACTGCTCAAGGTTTTCTGGGAGTCTCACGATCCCACCCAGGGCATGCGCCAGGGCAACGATGTCGGCACTCAATATCGTTCCGCGATCTACGTCCACGATGCCGCTCAGCGTGCTGCCGCCCTGGCCAGCCGCGCGGCGTATCAGCGGGCGCTGACCGCCGCTGGCCGTGGACAGATCACCACCGAGATCGCCGACGTACTGCCGTTCTACTACGCCGAGGACTACCACCAGCAGTATCTGGCCAAAAACCCCGGCGGCTACTGCGGCCTGGGTGGCACGGGGGTGAGCTGTCCGCAGGGATGACTGGCATCAGGGCAACGATGCAGATTTCGATGATGCTTCCTAATCCAGCGGTCTTACCTCCGGCTGGGCGACGAGGAGCGCTCCCTGCGAGAGCGCTAGGCGCTCCAGCCATTCTGGTATATGCTACGTTGCAGTGCAACATAGCTTACCCATGAAGGTGTGGCCATGACTACCGCCATTCTCGTCGTCCCCACCGAGCTACGGGTCGGGCTGACCACCGTCGCCCTCGGCTTGGTGCATGCCCTCGACCGCGAGGGCATCCCCGTCGGCTTCTGCAAACCGATCAGCCAGCCGCACGCCACCGACACGGGGCCGGAGCGCTCGACCCGGCTGGCCCGAACGGTCACTCGCCTGACTTCGCCCGAACCGATCCCGGTCGCCGAGGCCGAGAACCTGCTGGGCCACGGCCGGGAAAACATCCTGCTGGAAGAGGTGATCGCTCGCTACGAGCGGGCCGCCCACCACGCCGCCGTCGTCGTGGTCGAGGGTTTGGTGGACACCGAGGAACAACCCTATGGCACCCACCTCAACGCCAAAATGGCGCAAAGCCTGGATGCCAGGGTCATCATCGTCGCCGCACCCGGCCGCGACACGCCACGGCAGGTCGCCGACGCTGTGGAAGTCGTGGCCCGCGCCTACGGCGGCATCCACCACGAACGGATGCTGGGCTGCATCCTTAACTTGCTGGGCGCGCCGGTAGACCCGGCCGGTCATATCCGCTTCGATTTCAGCCGCGCTGAAACCGGTTACGATCCCAACCACGAGAAAGAACTCCGCGACGAGTGCGCCCGGCACTGGCCCGAGACCTTCCGGCTGCTGGGCTGCATTCCCTGGCAACGCGAATTGATCGCGCCTCGGGTGCGGGACATCATGCACATGATTGATGCCCAGGCGCTCAACGAGGGCCAGTTGGATCGGCGCGTCACCCACGTGGCGCTGGGCGCCCGTACCCTGGCCAACAGTTGTCAGGATTTACGACCCGGGGCGCTGGTGATCGCCCCGGGCGACCGCGACGATCTGCTGCTGGCGGTCTGCATGGCGGCGATGAGCGGCATCCACGTCGCCGCCATCCTGCTGACCGGCGGGCTCAAGCCCGATCCCCGGGTCTGGGCGCTGTGCAGGCCCGCGCTCGACGCCGGCCTGCCGGTACTGACCATTTCCTACACCACCATGCAGTCGGTGCTATATCTGCCCTACATCAACCTGGAGGTTCCGCTCGACGACCGCGACCGCATGAAGCGGGCCATCGAAGCGGTCGCCTCGCATATCAGCCTGGACTGGAAGGAACCCCTGCTGACCACCATCGCGGCGGAGCGCCGGCTCAGCCCGCCGGCGTTCGAGCACATGCTGGTAGAGCGCGCCCACCGGGCCAACAAACGGATCATCCTGCCCGAAGGCAACGAACCGCGCACCATCGAGGCGGCGATCATCTGCCACCAGCGCGGCATCGCCCGCTGCGTCCTGATGGGCGACGCCGGGCGCATGCATCGGGTGATGGCCCGGCGCGGCATGACCCTCCCGCCGGACATCGAGATCATTGACCCCGCCCGGATCGAACCGCGCTACGTGGACGCCATGGTGGAACTGCGCCAACACAAGGGGCTAACGGCGGGGCTGGCCGAGGAACAACTGCACGATCCAGTGGTCCTGGGCACCATGATGCTGCATCTGGGCGAAGTGGACGGGCTGGTGTCCGGCGCGGTGCACACCACCGCCAACACCATCCGCCCCGCCCTGCAACTGATCAAGACTGCGCCCGGCGTGCGGCTGGTGTCCTCCATCTTTTTCATGTGCCTGCCCGAACAGGTGCTGGTCTACGGCGATTGCGCCATCAACATTGACCCCAACGCCGAGGAACTGGCCGACATCGCCATCCAGAGCGCCGAGTCGGCTCAGGCCTTCGGGATCACGCCGCGAGTGGCGATGCTGAGCTACAGCACCGGGGCCTCCGGCAGCGGCAGCGATGTGGAAAAAGTCAAGGAAGCGACCCACCTCGCCCGCGAGCGGCGGCCCGATCTACTGATTGATGGCCCCTTGCAGTACGACGCGGCGACCATCAAGGAGGTGGCGGAGAGCAAGGCCCCGGACAGCCGGGTGGCGGGCCGGGCCACGGTGTTCATCTTCCCGGATCTGAACACCGGCAACACCACCTACAAGGCGGTGCAGCGCAGCGCCGAAGTCATCAGCATCGGCCCGATGCTGCAGGGCCT
>JAGTSD010000081.1 GCA_018262135.1 Pseudomonadota bacterium
CCGGGAACTGCTGGCGGATCAGCGTTTGGGCGCAGGTGCCGGCCAAGTTGCAGGAGCACTATGGAATTACGATGCCGGTGAGCACGATTCAACGGACAACCGAACCGCATGCCGCAGGGATCTACGCCCAAGAGGTCGTGCGGGTGATCGAGCCCTGGACGGCGGCGGGGGTGACCGCCATGCATTACTCACGCAGTTCCTGACGGCCGGCGAACCCGGCGAGCGCTTCGGGATTGGCCAACGCCTCGATGTTTTTCACCGGCTGGCCGTGCACGACGTGACGGACGGCCAACTCGACGATCTTGCCGCTCTTGGTGCGGGGTATCTCGGCGACCTGCAGCACTTTGGCCGGGACGTGGCGCGGCGAGGCGCCTTCGCGAATCGCTCGCTTGATCCTGGCGACCAGTCCATCATCGAGATCGACGCCATCCCGGAGCTTTACGAACAAAACCACCCGGACGTCTCCCTCCCAGTCCTGTCCGATTACGATTGATTCGACCACCTCGGGGAGCTTTTCGACCTGACGGTAAATCTCGGCGGTGCCAATGCGCACGCCCCCCGGATTGAGGGTGGCATCCGAACGGCCGTAGATGACCAATCCATCGTGCTCGGTGATCTCACAGAAATCACCGTGATGCCAGATGCCGGGGAAGCGCTCGAAATAGGCAGCCTGGTATTTCTTTCCGTCAAGGTCGTTCCAGAAGCCGATGGGCATGGAGGGAAACGGGCAGGTGCAGACCAGCTCGCCTTTTTCTCCCCTGATGGATTGTCCCTCGTTATTCCACACCTCAACCGCGAGACCCAGACCCTTGCACTGAATCTCGCCGCGCCAGACTGGCAGCATGGGATTGCCCAGCACGAAGCAGGAAATGATGTCGGTGCCGCCGGAAATGGAAGCGAGCTGGAGGTCCGGCTTGATGTGGGCGTATACATCGTCGAAGCGTTCGGGCGCGAGCGGGCTGCCGGTTGAGGTCATGACCCGAAGGCTGCCGAGATCGTATTCCCGTCGTGGCTTGAGGCCGGTTTTGATCAAAGCGTCGAGATACTTGGCTGAGGTGCCGAAATGCGTCATCCGTTCGGCCTGGGCGTAGTCCCAGAGAATCCGGCCGTCGCCGATGAAGGGGCTGCCATCGTATAGTAGCAGCGTCGCGCCGGACGCCAGGCCGGAAACCAGCCAGTTCCACATCATCCAGCCGCAGGTGGTGAAATAGAAAAAGCGATCGCCTTCCCGCAGGTCGGTATGCAGTTGGTGTTCCTTGAGATGCTGCAACAGGGTCCCGCCCGCGCCGTGGACGATGCATTTGGGGATGCCGGTGGTCCCCGATGAATACAGGATATAGAGCGGATGATCGAAGGGCAGCGCCATGAAATCGATGTCAGTCACCGCCGCATGGGGCGCGATGAATTGAGCGAGAGAACTGCTCCGGGGCAGACTCGCCGCCAATTCCTCCACGTTATCGCGCAGGTAAGGGACCAGGATGTGTTGCCGAACGCTCGGCAACTGGGGAATCAGTTCGGCCAGCTTGGGCAGCATATCGAGCGCCTTGCCGTGATACCAGTAGCCGTCACAGGCGATCAGCACCTTGGGTTCGGTCTGGCCAAAGCGGTCGAGGACGCCCTGGACCCCGAAATCCGGCGAGGCGCTGGTGAACACCGCGCCGAGGCTGGCGGCGGCCAGCATGGCGATGATGGTTTCGGGGAGGTTGGGCAGGTAGGCGGCGACCCGGTCGCCGGGGCCGATGCCCGCTCCTTCGAGCGCGGCGGCGAATTGCGCAACCTGCTGGCGCAGTTCGGCCCGCGACAGCCGGCGCTTGACCCGGTCCTCGCCCCAGAACACCAGTACTTCGAAATCGCCGCAGTCCCGCAGCAGGTTCCGGGCGAAGTTGAGCCGGGCGTCCGGAAACCAGCGGGCGCCGGGCATCCGGTGGGGATCGATCAGCACCCGCTCGCTGCGCTCGCCGAGCACGCCGCAGAAGTCCCAGACTGCCGGCCAGAACTGCTCGGGCGCCTCGATCGACCAGGCGTGCAGTTCTGCATATGACGCCAGCGGCCGCCCGGAAATCTGCCGGGCCAGCGTGGTAAAGGCAGCCATCCGGGTTGCGGCGCTGCGCTCTGGATCAGGCGTCCAGAGCGGCTGGTCAATCGCGGGCGCGGTGGCGCGATCATGCTGGCGGTCAATCATCGGTCGGTCTCCACAGCTCAGGACGGTTCGGTTTTGGGAGATGACAGGCTGGCTCTGGCCCGCGCGACTTTCGACGCCGGTGGATGCCCCAGCGCGGCGCCGATCCAGGCCGAACAAGCGATCAGGGCATCGAGATCGATGCCGGTCTCGATGCCCAGTCCATCCAGGTTGGGCGTCAGCACCGGGTCTGCAACACCCGGCAGGCGTTCGATGGCGCGCATGACCTCGGCGTTATCGGCTATTTGCGGGACCCACTTCGGCGACACGAAGGAAGTCGCCTCGATCGCCTTCAATCCGGCCTTTCCCAGCCGCGCAATCAGCTCCACCCTGGTCGCAGTGGCGACGATAGTGGGCTCGTTTTGCAAGCCATCGCGGGGACCTGGTTCGACGATCCGGACAGTTCTGGGTAGGGACATCGGTGTTCGGCTCATGCCACCATTTCGGGCTCAAACTCCACCAGTTCGGCGCCGTCGCTCACCTGGTCACCGACCGCGAACCGGAAGGATTTCACCGTGCCGGCGACTGGCGCAGTGATGGTGTGCTCCATCTTCATCGCCTCCAGAATCAGCAGGGGAGCGCCTTTTTCGACTTTCGCGCCCGCTGGGGCGAGCAGGGCGATGATGTTGCCCGGCATGGGGGCCAGCAAGCCGCCTTCCAGGCCGCCGCCCTCGCCGCTGTGATACAGCGGATCGATCCGCGCCAGATGCCAGGCCCGGCCGTAAAGAAACACGTACCGTCGCTCTCCGGCGACTACCACAGTGGCGTTCAGTCGCAAGCCACCCAGTTCTACCCACAGGGTGTTATTCGGTCCCAGCTCGCCCCGCGCGAAGGTTTCCCGGCCTTCGAGCGCCAGCGTGTAACCCCCTTCCACATAGCGCACACCCACGGCTTTCTCCAGCTCGCCGGCGCGGAACAGCAGCCGGCGCTCGGCGCGGGAATTGAGTCGCCAGCCATCGCGCCAGTGCCAGGGCGAGAGTGGATCGGCATGATGCGAAGCTTCGGAGCGGGCCCGCGCCTCTTCCCGCAACAGGGTGGCGAGCGCGGCCACCAGGAACACCTCGCGAGGGATCGGCGCTCCAGTGGCGAACAGAAATTCGCGTTCGCGCTCGATCAGACCGGTATCCAGATCGGCTTGGGCAAATGCCGGCGAGGCCACCAGGCGCGACAGAAAATCAACGTTGTTGGCGACGCCCACGATCCGGTACTGGGCCAGCGCCTGCAGCATCCGGGCCAATGCCTGCTCCCGGCTGGCATCCCACACGATCAACTTGGCGATCATCGGATCGTAAAACGGGCCGATTTCATCGCCTTCCTCGACGCCGGTATCCACCCGCACGTGCAGGTTTTCTTCCGGCGACGCGAGATGCGTCAGCTTGCCGGTGGAAGGCAGGAAGCCCTTGGCCGGATCCTCGGCGTAAATCCGGGCTTCCAGCGCATGGCCGTGAATTTGCAGTTGCTCCTGAGTCAGTGGCAGCGGCTCGCCGGACGCCACCCGCAGTTGCCACTCGACCAGATCGAGGCCGGTGATCATTTCGGTGATGGGGTGTTCGATTTGAAGCCGCGTGTTCATTTCCATGAAATAGAAAACGCCATCCGGGGCGACGATGAATTCCACCGTGCCCGCACCGACGTAGCCGACAGCCCTGGCCGCTTCCACGGCCGCCCTGCCCATCGCGGCGCGGCGCGCGGGTGTCATACCGGGCGCGGGCGCCTCTTCCAGCACCTTTTGATGGCGGCGCTGCACCGAGCAATCCCGTTCGAACAGGTGAACGATGTTGCCGTGGATGTCGCCGAAAACCTGGATTTCGATGTGGCGCGGTCGCGGCAGGTATTTTTCGATCAGCACGCGCTCGTCGCCGAAAGCGGAAGCGGCTTCCCGCTGGCAGGACGCCAGGGCGGCCTCGAAATCCTCCGCGCGCTCCACCACCCGCATCCCCTTGCCGCCGCCGCCGGAACTGGCCTTGATCAGCACCGGATAGCCGATCCGGTTGGCCTGTTCCCGCAGAAAGGCAGGTTCCTGGCGGTCTCCATGATAACCCGGCGTCAGGGGAATGCCGGCTTGCGCCATCAGGGTCTTGGCGGCGCTTTTGGAACCCATCGCGCGCATGGCCGCCGCCGGCGGGCCGATAAAGGTCAGGCCGCTGGCGGCGCAGGCTTCGGCGAACTTCGGATTTTCGGACAGAAAACCGCTACCGGGATGAATGGCTTGCGCGCCGGTCTGATGGGCGGCGGCGATGATCTTGTCCATCGCAAGGTAGCTTTCCCGGGGAGCCGCCGAGCCAATCAGCACCGCCTCGTCGGCCAGGCGCACGTGGCGGGCGTCCGCGTCCGCTTCGGAATATACCGCCACCGTGGCGATACCCAGGCGGCGGGCGGTCTTGATGACGCGGCAGGCGATTTCGCCCCGGTTCGCGATCAGGATTTTTTGCAGCACGTAGGGGCTGATCATGGCGGGATACATAGGGCGGGGTCACATTCGGAACAGGCCGAACCGGGTCGGCGCGATGGGGGCGTTGAGGGCGGCGGACAGCGACAGCCCGAGAATGCGCCGGGTCTGAGCGGGATCAACCACGCCGTCGTCCCACAACCGGGCGGTGGCGTAGTACGGATGACCCTGCTCCTCGTACTGGGCGCGGATCGGCGCCTTGAACGCCTCCTCGTCCTCGCGGCTCCAGACGCCGCCCGCCGCCTCGATGCCGTCCCGGCGCACGGTCGCCAGCACGCTGGCCGCCTGCTCGCCGCCCATCACCGAAATCCGGCTGTTGGGCCAGGTCCACAGGAAGCGGGGCGAGTAGGCCCGCCCGCACATGCCGTAGTTGCCGGCGCCGAAGCTGCCGCCGATCAGCACGGTGAGCTTGGGAACCTGCACGGTGGAGACAGCGGTGACCATCTTGGCCCCGTCCTTGGCGATGCCGCCGTTTTCGTACTTGCGGCCCACCATGAAGCCGGTGATGTTTTGCAGAAACAGCAGCGGAATGCCGCGCTGGCCGCACAGCTCGATGAAATGCGCGCCTTTCTGGGCCGATTCGGAGAACAGAATGCCGTTGTTGGCGACCACGCCCACGGGGTAACCGTAAAGCTGGGCGAAGCCGGTCACCAGCGTCGCGCCGTAGCGGGTCTTGAATTCGTCGAAGCGCGAGCCGTCCACGATCCGGGCGATGATTTCGCGCACGTCGTAGGGCTTGCGGGTGTCGGTGGGCAGAATGCCGTGGATTTCCTCCGGGTCGTACAGCGGCTCCTCGCTGTCGCCCAGCGCCAGAGCGACCGGTTTGACGCGGTTGAGGTTGGCGACGATGCGGCGGGCGATATAGAGGGCGTGCGCGTCGTTCTCGGCCAGATGATCGGCGACCCCGGAAATGCGGGTATGTACGTCGCCGCCACCCAACTCCTCGGCGCTCACCACCTCGCCGGTGGCGGCCTTCACCAGCGGCGGGCCGCCGAGAAAAATGGTGCCCTGATTTTTGACGATGACCGTCTCGTCGGACATGGCGGGCACGTAAGCGCCGCCAGCGGTGCAGGAGCCCATCACCACGGCGATCTGGGGAATACCCTTGGCCGACAGGTTGGCCTGGTTGTAAAAGATGCGGCCGAAGTGATCCCGGTCGGGAAAGACTTCGTCCTGCCGGGGCAGAAAAGCGCCGCCTGAATCCACCAGATAAATGCAAGGTAAATGGTTCTGCTCGGCGATTTCCTGAGCGCGCAAGTGTTTTTTCACGGTCAGCGGATAGTAGGTGCCGCCCTTCACCGTGGCGTCGTTGGCCACGATCATGCACTCGCCGCCCTGCACCCGGCCGATGCCGGTGATGATCCCCGCCGCCGGCGCATCGTTGTCGTACAGGCCGTAAGCCGCCAGTTGGCCGATTTCGAGAAAGGGCGCTCCCGGATCGAGCAGATGATTGACCCGCTCCCGGGGCAGGAGTTTGCCACGGGCCGTGTGTTTGTCGCGAGCGGCCGCGCTGCCGCCCAGCGCCACCTGCAAGACCTTGTCGCGCAAGTCGGCGACCAGGGTCCGCATGGCCGCCGCGTTGGCCGCAAACTCGGGCGAGCGCGGGTTAATCCGGGATTGGATGGTGCTCATCAGGCGCTCTCGGCGAACAGTTCCCGGCCGATCAGCATCCGGCGGATTTCCGAGGTGCCGGCGCCGATTTCGTAGAGCTTGGCGTCCCGCCACAACCGACCAGCGGGGTATTCATTGATGTAGCCGTTGCCACCCAGCGCCTGAATCGTTTCTCCGGCCATCCAGGTGGCCTTTTCCGAGGCGTAGAGGATAGCGCCGGCGGCGTCCTTGCGCAGGGTGCGGGCATGGTCGGCCCGGTCGCAGGCCTGACCCACGGCGTAGACGTAGGCGCGGCAGGCCTGCCAGGTGGTGTACAGGTCGGCCAGCTTGCCCTGCATGAGCTGGAATTCGCCGATGGGCGTATCGAACTGCTTGCGGTCGTGGAGATAGGGCACCACCACGTCCATGCAGGCAGCCATGATGCCCAGCGGCCCGCCCGCCAGCACGGCCCGTTCGTAGTCCAAACCGGACATGAGCACCTTGACGCCGTTGCCGACCCCGCCCAGCACGTTTTCTTCCGGCACCTCGCAGTCGTCGAAGAACAGCGGGTAGGTGTTGGAGCCGCGCATCCCCAGCTTGTCCAGGTGCGTGCCGTGGCTGAAACCCTTGAAGCCCTTTTCGACGATGAAGGCGGTGATGCCGCGCGGACCGGCGTTGAGGTCGGTCTTGGCGTAAATCACCAGGGTATCGGCGTCGCCGCCGTTGGTGATCCACATCTTGCCGCCGTTCAGCACGTAGCGGTCGCCCTTTTTATCGGCGCGCAGTTTCATGCTCACCACATCGGAGCCGGCATTGGCCTCGGACATGGCCAGCGCTCCGACGTGCTCGCCGGACACCAGCTTGGGCAGATAGCGGGCTTTCTGGTCGGCGGCGCCGTTGCGGTGAATCTGGTTCACGCACAGGTTGGAATGGGCGCCGTAGGACAGCCCGACGGCAGCGGACGCCCGGGAGATTTCTTCCATGGCGACGATATGGGCCAGATAGCCCATGTTGACGCCGCCATATTCCTCGCCCACGGTCATGCCGATCAGGCCCAGCTCGCCGAACTTTCTCCACAAATCAGCGGGGAACCGGTTGTCAAGGTCGATTTGGGCGGCCCGGGGGGCGATTTCCTTGCGGGCGAATGCGCACACGGTATCGCGCAGCATCTCGATGGTCTCG
>JAGTSD010000409.1 GCA_018262135.1 Pseudomonadota bacterium
CCGATCTGATTCAGGAAGGCAACGTCGGCCTGATGAAGGCGGTCAAGCGCTTCGACCCGGCCCACGGTGTGCGACTGGTGTCGTTCGCGGTCCACTGGATTCGCGCCGAGATTCACGAATTCATTCTGCGCAACTGGCGGATTGTCAAGGTCGCCACCACCAAGGCCCAGCGCAAGCTGTTTTTCAAGCTGCGCGGCGCTAAAAAACGGTTGGGCTGGCTGAACGGGGAAGAAGTCAATACGGTCGCCCGCGAGTTGGGTGTCAGTCCCGATCATGTGTTGGAAATGGAATCGCGGCTGAGCGGTCATGATGTTTCGTTCGATCCGCTGCCCGACGCCGACGGTGACGACGAAGCAGACGCCTACTCGCCCTCGGCCTACCTGCGCGACGATCAGGCCGATCCGGCGGAAGCACTGGAGCGGGAAGATTGGGAAACGCGGACCACCAGCCGGTTGAATGAAGCGTTGGAGCGGCTGGACCCGCGCAGCCGCGACATCGTCCAGCGGCGCTGGCTGAGTGACGACAAGCCAACTCTGCATGATCTGGCTGCTGAATATCAGATATCTGCCGAGCGCATTCGGCAGTTGGAAACCAATGCCATGAAGAAGCTGCGCGCTGTGTTGCCGGCCCCGGCTTGAATCCGACCGAATCGCTGACCCGCCCGCGCGGCGGGTTTTTTATCGCCTGGATTTTCGCGCGGGCGGAAATAGTATTCGTATTCGGCGCTCCGCCCGCTGCATGAGTCGTTCATGAATCCGCCCACTGTTTTACTGTTGCCCGATGTGCCCCTGCAATCCCTGAATACCTTTGGGTTGCCGGCGCGCGCGGCCTGGTTTGCCGCCATCGAGTCGCCCGCCCAGCTTGCCGGCCTGATCGCCAGGCCTGAATGGAAGCGGTTGCGGCGCTTCGTGCTGGGTGGCGGCAGCAATCTGATTCTGGCCGGCGATTTCGATGGTCTGGTGCTGTACGTTCGCATTTCCGGGCGGGAGCGGGTCGCCGAGGATGCCGACGCCTGGTTCGTGCGGGCTGGCGCCGGGGAGAACTGGCATGATTTCGTGTCCTGGACCCTGGATCGCGGCTGGCCGGGTCTGGAAAATCTGGCGCTGATTCCCGGTACGGTCGGCGCGGCTCCCGTCCAGAATATCGGCGCTTACGGCCTGGAGATGGCCGAGCGGTTTTACTGCCTGGAAGCGGTGGATCTGGCAACGGGGGAAACAGTGTTTCTCGACCGTGCCGCCTGCCGGTTCGGATATCGGGACAGCGTGTTCAAGCGTGAGGCGGCCGGGTGCTTTCTGATTACTGCCGTGACTTTCCGGCTGCCCAAACGCTGGCAACCGGTGATGGGTTACGCCGACGTGGCGCGGGAACTGGATATGCAGGGGATTGCCAAACCGACGGCGCGTGATGTTGCCGGTGCGGTTATCGCCATTCGCTCGTGCAAGCTGCCCGACCCGGCGCAAATCGGTAACGCCGGCAGTTTTTTCAAGAATCCGCAAGTGGACGCAGCGACGTTCAAGAGCCTGATCGCCCGCCATCCCGACCTGCCTCACTATCCGCAGCCGGATGGGACGGTTAAGCTCGCCGCCGGCTGGCTGATCGAGCGCTGCGGCTGGAAGGGCAAAAATCTCGGACCAGCGGGCGTTTACGAACGCCAGGCGCTGGTGCTGGTCAACCGTGGCGGAGCGCGGGGCGAGGACGTGTTGCGACTGGCGCAGGCGATTCAGGCGTCGGTGCGGGCGATGTTCGGGGTCGATCTGGAGCCAGAACCGGTCGTCCTCGGCCTCTGAAACGAGACGTCTGGTCATCCTGTGGTGAACGAATGAAGGCGAATCCTGAAGTGAACGAGTCCATTCCCCTCCTCGAAGTCCGCAACCTGTCGGTGTCCTTCGGCGCGACGCTGGCAGTCAAGCAGGTTTCGTTTACCCTGAAACGTGGTGAGACGCTGGCGCTGGTGGGCGAGAGCGGCTCCGGCAAGTCGGTGTCGGCACTCTCCCTCCTGCAACTGTTGCCTTATCCCCATGCCCGCCATCCGGGCGGCAGCATCCGCCTGCGCGGAGAGGAGTTGCTGGGCGCGCCGCAAGCGCGGCTGCGCGAGGTGCGCGGCAACCAGATCGCCATGGTGTTTCAGGAGCCAATGACTTCGCTCAATCCGCTGCACTCCATCGAGAAGCAGATCGGCGAGACCCTGTTGCTGCACAAGGGTTTGAGCGGCGCGCGACTGCAGGCGCGGATTCGGGAATTGCTCGAACTGGTCGGTCTGCCCGACGCTGCGCAGCGGCTGAACGCCTTGCCGCACGAACTGTCCGGCGGCCAGCGCCAGCGGGTGATGATTGCCATGGCGCTGGCCAACGAACCTGACATTCTCATCGCCGACGAGCCGACGACTGCGCTCGATGTCACCATCCAGGCGCAGATCCTGAAACTGCTCAAAGAGTTGCAGGCGCGGTTTGGCATGGCGATTCTGTTCATCACTCACGATCTGAGCATCGTCCGCAAGATGGCGGATCGAGTGTGCGTGATGCGCGCCGGCGAGGTGGTGGAAACAGGGACGGTCACTGACCTGTTCGCCGATCCGCAACATCCCTATACCCGGCAATTGCTGGCCGCGGAACCGAAGGGCGAGCCGCCGCCCGAGGTGGAGGATGCGCCGGAAGTGATAGCCACC
>JAGTSD010000410.1 GCA_018262135.1 Pseudomonadota bacterium
TCGCCGAGGGGGCCGTCGTCGTGCCGCCTGTTACCGGTCCTGCCCTGTTCGGCAAGCAGCGGCCAACCGGCCACGTCCCGCGCCGGGCGCCCGGCATGGCCTTCCAGGATTATCCGTTCCGTACCCGCCCGCCCTACGACGAGGACACCCTGGCGCGGGCGATCCGTTCCGGCCACTCGTCCGGCGGCCATATCTTCAACGTCCTGATGCCACGCTATGACCTGGATGATGACGCCATGAAGGCGCTCATCGTCTATCTGCGCAGCCTCTCCGCGAGTCCGTCGCCTGGGGCGGATGCACGCGTCGCCCATTTCGCCACGGTGGTGACACCGGGCGTTGAGCCGTCGCGCCGCGAGGCCATGCTTGGGGTGCTCAGGGCCTGCTTCGCGGAGCGCTACCCCGAGGGCGTGGAAGGCTCTTCCGCTGAGGCCGGGAAAGATGACCGCCAGGCCTGGCGGCTGCATGTGTGGGATCTCGAAGGGCCGCCGGATGCCTGGGAGAAGCAGCTCGCCGAGAAGTACGCGAACCAGCCGGTGTTTGCCCTGGTGTCGGGTCTGGGTGCTGACGAGTGGGCGCCGGTAGAGCAATTCTGCGAGCGCCAGGAATTGCCCTGCCTGTTTCCCAACGCGCAGCCGGCTGTTTCATCGGGGACGGGCCGGTACAGCTTTTATTTTTCCAGAGGGGTGTGGCTGGAAGCGGAGGTGTTTGCGCAGCAGCTCAAGGCAAGTCGGGTGGCCACGCGCCCCGGACGGGTGGTTCAACTGGTTGGTGGAGAAGGGCTTGGCCAGCGAGCCGCCAGTGCGCTGGAACAGGCGCTGGCGGAAACCGGCATGAGGGTGGAAACGTGGCGGCTGGACAAGGACGCGGCCGGATTATCCAGGCTTGCTGTGGACGATGCCCTGGTCCTCTGGCTGACCGAAGGCGAACTGGTCGGACTGATGCGCCGTCATCCTTCGCCGCCCACGGTTCGTGACGTCCTGGTGTCAGGCCTCCTGGCGGGGATGGAGGCGGCCCCGCTCAACCCGGCATGGCGCAAGGCGGCGGTGCTGGCGTATGCGTTCGATCCTCCCGGTCGATGGCATCTTCGCATGCAGCGCAACCTGCGGCCGTGGCTGGGAAAATACGGCCTGTCACGAGTGGACGAACGCCTTCAGGGCAACACGCTCGCCGCCTGCAATCTGCTGGCCGAAAGCATGCTCCGGCTGCGCGGCAACACCCTGCGAGACTATCTGGTGGAGTGGGTGGAAAACTATCCCTCCGCCATGGGCAATGCGCCCGCACCCCAGGCCTATCCCCGCTTCAGCCTGGGGCCCGGCCAGCGCTTCAGTTCCAAGGGCGCCTATCTGGTGCGCTTCGTCGGACCCTCGGGACACCGTATCGAGCCGCTGCAGGAAGAGTGGATCATTCCCTGAACCGCCATCGTGCGGACTGAAAAAAGGGCATCCGGCCGGATGCCCTGGTAAGGCCAGGCAAATCCTGCCGGCCTGCGCGCTTCAGATGACTTCGTAAGGGCGCATCATTTCGTGGTCTTCGTGGGACAGGATATGGCAGTGGTAGACATATTCGCCCCTGCGCTTGAACTGGACCAGCACCCTGGCCACCTCACCGGGGAAGACCTTGACGGTGTCTTTTATTCCGCCCTCCCAGGCGCTGGGTGTCACCGGACTTCCGAGCAGGCTGATGCTGTCAGGCTTGAGGATGGCGCCGCTGGAACCATCTGAATTCACCTTGGGTTCAATCTCGCCCGTGAAAGCCTGCCGGTCGAGAACGCGGAAATCCACCAGGTGCATGTGGAGGGGGTGGGCGTCCACGGTGGTGTTGTAGAACTCCCAGATTTCCGTGCTGCCGCGTTTGGGGTGCTCCGTGACCGGATCCTTGAAGGTGAGCGTGCCCTGCTGGCCAGTGGCGGGGTCGATATCGACGGGGCCGATCATGGTCTGCAGGCGGCCGAACAGGTCGGTGCCTTCGTACAGCATGATGCGTCTGACCGGCAGCTTCGTTGACTTGGGCGGCATCGGGTCAAGGGGCTTGAGCTTCGTCCGCAACGGGGTGCCGAGCGCGACCGTGGCTTCCGGGACGGCGGCGTTGCGCGGCAGCACCACGTCGAAAGCCATCAGGCGGTCGGTCAATCCCTTGTCCGGCAGGCTGGCATCGGGATAGGGAGAGCGCGCACTGTTGGTGACGACCACCCGGCTGCCTGCTGGAACCTGGGAAAAATCCACGATCACGTCGTAACGCTCACCCGGTGCGATGGGCAGGATGCCGGGTACCGCCGGAATTCCGGGGCGCCCGTCGAGGGCGGGCAGGGCGGGCTGGTCGAGCAGCCCCAGCTCGTTGCCGATCACCAGCACCTGCACTGGAACGCCTGCGCCGGGGGCGATGCTCTTGCCCGCGGCAAAGGTCTCGAACCGCAGGTCATAAAAACGGGAGTCCGATCCGTTGAGCAGGCGCAGCCGATACTTGCGCGGCTCCACATTCTGTTTTGGCCAGGCTTGGCCGTTCACCAGGACCACCCGGCCGAAAAACTCCGGCAGGTGGGTCGGGCTGGGCATGCCCTTCGCGTCAGCCGGGTAGTAAAGGCTGCCGTCGGCACTGAATTCCCGATCCTGGATCGCCAGGGGGATTTCGTAGGGGTGCGACGGCAAGACCGGCGCATCG
>JAGTSD010000411.1 GCA_018262135.1 Pseudomonadota bacterium
GCGCGCAGCAGGCTATCGGCGAGGATGCCAACCGCCGTTCCTTCCCGCGCCAGCGCGCCCAGCATCGCTGTCTCGTCCACGCCCCGCGCGCCGCCGGAAATCACCGACAGCCCCTGTACCGCTGCCTCGGCGCCCAGGCGCGTCGTGAACGCCAAATCCTCCGGGCTGGCGTGACGCGAACCGACGACCGCGATCCCGCCCCGATCCAGCAGCCGACGGTTGCCGCAGCCGAACAGCACCGGCGGCGAATCGGCCTGCAAATGTTTTTTCAGGCGGCTGGGGTAATCGGCATCGGCCCGAATCAGCATCCAGAGTCCGGCGCGTTGCCACTTTTCCACCGCCAGCCCCAACGCACCGGCGCGGTTCAACAGCGCATGAATGCGCTCCAGCGTCACCGAGCGATCCGCCCAGCCTGCCAGCAACCGGGCGGGATCATCGCGCAGCAACATTTCTGGGGCGATCCCCTGTTCCTTCAACCAACGGGCGAAGCGCCCCCATTCCATCGGCGCCAGGGGGCGCGGCTCGCCCTGGGCGGGTTTGGAAAAATGGGCAGTCAATAACAAGACAGCCTGGGTTTGCGCGTTCAGATCCATGTCAATCCCCGCTACCGGCGGTGGTCGCCAGTGCAGTCGGCCACACCGGCCCGCTCCCCGCCTGCCGCAACAGTGCCGCCACGACCGTCAGGGTCCAGGCCGAATCCACCATGTCGTCCACCAGCAACACTGGCCCACTGGGGATTGAAGCGGCCACGGTGAACGCGCCATCGAGGTTACGGCACTGGTGATAACGGTTCTGCTGGAATTTCTGTGGCTGGTTGTCGCGTTGCTTGGCGACGGCGGGCACGAACGGCAACCGCAGCCGGGCGGCCAGGCGGCGGGCGAAATCCGGCACCAGCGCAGGATGGTTGCGGGACGGGACGCACGTGACCCAGGCTGGCGCGGGTTGGGGGCGCCAGCGTTGCTCGATCATCTCGGCCATGGCTGCCACCAGCTCGTCGCGGAAATGGCCGGCCCGCTTGTCCTCGGCCACCCACCGCCCCCAGCCGGCATCGCCCCAGCGCGACAGCACTCGCCCGGTTTCAGCGCGCAGATTTGCCGCCAGATTGCCGCGAAAGGGATAAACCGCGAACGCGCCGTTGGCCACCTGCTTTTTGCATTCCAGCGGCAACTCGGAATGCCGGAGATAACGCGCCGCCTCCAGCGCCAGCGTCCGCGAGAAGCTTTCCCCGACCACCGGATGGCCCAAACATCGGGCGCAGCGGCCACACGGCCGCGGGTTCTCGTCATCCAGCGCCGTGGCGAGAACCCGCATCAGGCAATCCTGGCTGTCGATATAGGCCTGAACCTCCCGCCACTCCTGTTCGCGCTGCCGGGTCAGGCGCTGGATACGGTCATGATCCAGGCGATAGGGCACCGGCGTTCGCCGCCAGCGCGAGCCGTCCTTGAGCACCGGCGCGGGATTTTCAACGCTCAGGAATTTCAACACGTGCTCGATCTGCTTGCTGCGTCTGAGGTTGACCGCCGCTTCCAACTCGATCACCGTCAAGCCATCGGACTGCTCCAGCGCGCGGAGAATCGCGTTGACCTGAGTCTCATCGGGAAAGGCGCTCTCGCGAAAAAAGGCGTGAATCTCCTCATCCTCCCGCCCCGCCAGCAAAATCCCGACAGCGTAAGCGATGGCGCGACCGGCCCGGCCCACCTGCTGATAGTAGGCCACGATGGAACCGGGCGCCTGATAGTGCACGACGAAGCCCAAATCCGGCTTGTCGTAACCCATCCCCAAAGCCGTCGTCGCCACCAGCGCCTTGATTTGGTTGGTGAGCAGCAGGGTTTCCAAATGCTGCCGGTAGGCGTTGGTGTCGGCAAAACCGTCCGCCGTGCTATCGCTGTGATAGGCGCGGGCCGGAATGTCCTTCCGGCTCAGCCAGTCGGCCACCTGTTCGGCATCCCGGCGCGTCAGGGTATACACGATGCCGGTTCCGGGCAGTTCCGGCAGATGCTCCGCCAACCAGGCCAGCCGCGCTGCCTGATCGGGCAGGCGCAGGGTTTGCAGGGCCAGGGTTTCGCGCATCAGCGAGCCGCGCTGGATCTGGATGTCGCCCAACTGCCGGCCAATATCGTTCAACACCCGGTTATTGGCGGTTGCCGTGGTTCCCAGCAAGGGCATGTTCGGCGGCATCCGCCGCAATACGTTGACCAGACGGCGATAATCCGGGCGGAAGTCGTGGCCCCAGTCGGAAATGCAGTGGGCCTCGTCCACCACCAGCAGGCCGAGGCGCTGGGCGATGGGTAACAGCACCTTCCCGACGAATTCATCGTTGGCCAACCGTTCGGGGGAAATCAGCACGGCGTCAGCCTCATCGTTCAGAATGGCGCGGGTCAGCCGCGGCCAGTCGTCGCGGTTGGCCGAGTTGATCGTCAGCGCCCGGATACCCAGTCGTTCGGCGGCTTCGATCTGGTTGCGCATCAGGGCCAGCAGCGGCGAGACGATCAGCGTCGGCCCCGAACCCCGGTCGCGCAGCAAGCGCGTGGCGATAAAGTACACCATGCTTTTGCCCCAGCCGGTGCGTTGCACGACCAGCAGCTTGTCCCGGCGGTTGACCAGGGCGTCAATCGCTTCCCACTGGCCGGGGTGGAAATCGGCCAGTGGGTAAGC
>JAGTSD010000412.1 GCA_018262135.1 Pseudomonadota bacterium
CGGCTGATCGGCCCCTACCCCTACGCCAAGTTCGCCCTGGTCGAGAACTTCTGGGAGACCGGCTACGGGATGCCCTCCTTCACCCTGCTGGGACCGCGAGTCCTGCGCCTGCCGTTCATCCTGGCCACCTCCTATCCCCACGAGGTGCTGCACAACTGGTGGGGCAACGGGGTTTACGTGGCCGAAGACGGCGGCAACTGGAGCGAGGGCCTCACCGCCTATCTCGCCGACCACCTGCTGCGCGAGCGGGAGGGCCGGGGGGCAGCCTATCGCCGCGACCTGCTGCAAGCCTATGCCGACTACGTCCAAACCGACCGGGACTTTCCGCTGGAGCAGTTCCGTGGCCGTCACGGCGAGGTCAGCCAGGCGATTGGCTACGGCAAGGCGGCGCTGGTCTTCCACAACCTGCGCCTGCAACTGGGGGACGCAGCCTTCATCGCCGGCCTGCGGCGGTTCTATGCCGAGCACCGCTTCCGCGCCGCCGGCTACGCCGACCTCCGCCGGGCTTTCGAGGCGGCCAGCGGGCGGGACCTGACCGCCTACTTCGCGGCCTGGACCACCCGGACCGGGGCGGCGCGGCTGGCGCTGCGCGAGGTGCGAACCGAGGCCATCCCGACCGGGTACCGGGTCAGCGGGCTGCTGGTGCAGACCCAGAACGCAGCGCCGTTCCCGCTGGCGGCGCCGGTGGTGATCCATCCCGTCGCGGGACCACCCCAGCAACATCTGGTGGCCTTCACCGGGCGCGAGCAACGCTTCGCGGTCGAACTGCCGGCCGCGCCGGTCCGCCTGGCGGTGGACCCGGAATTCGACTGCTTCCGCGCCCTGGAGCCGGGGGAATCGCCGGTCGCGCTGAGCCGGCTGTTTGGCGCCGAGCAGGGGCTGATCCTGCTGCCGGCTGCGGCGGAACCGGCGCTGCTGGCCGCCTACCGCGACTTGGCCACGGCCTGGCAGGCTGGCCATCCCGGCTGGACGGTGGCCTTGGACCGGGACTCCCCGCGCCTGCCGGAAAACCGGGCAGTGTGGCTGCTGGGCTGGGAGAATCGCTGGCTCGACGCCTTCGCCGCCGGCGGCCAGGGCTTCAGCCTGGACCCGGCGCGGCGGACCCTGAGCCTTGCCGGCGCGGCGGTGGACCCCGGCCCGGCGGGCGGCGGGCTCAGCCTGGCGCTCGTCCGCGAGCGGGATGGCGCGGCCCTGGGCTGGCTGGCCGCCGCCGATCCCGCCGCCCTGCCCGGCCTGGCCCGCAAGCTGCCCCATTACGGCGCATACGGCTACGTAGTCTTCGCCGGTACGGCCCCGGATAACCGCCTCAAGGGGCAATGGCCGCCAGGCGACTCCCCCCTGATCCACTGGTTCGACGTCGCACGGCCGCCCCTGCCGCCGGCGCCGCGCGCCAGCCTCGCCGACTTCGGCCGCTGACAGCACCGGGGAGCGATTTTCACGATGCGGCTGCAACTGGCGGGACACGGGACGAACCCGGGGCCGCCTCAACCCAGAGCCGGACTCGCTGGCGCCGCGCAGGCCGCCTGGTACTCGGCCGCCAGGCGGTCGCACAACGCGCGGACCGTCGGTACGTCGTGGATCGTGGCCACCCCGTGGCCCGCGCTCCACAGCTCGCGCCAGGCCCTGGCTTCCTCGATGAGGGGCTTGAGCTTACCCTTGCCTACGCTCTGCACCAGTTCTTCCCGCCGGTAACCGGCCTGCTCCAGGCTGGGCCACAGGAAATTCGCGTTGGTGCCGGATACGGCGTCGGTGTAGACGATGTCCTTCGCTTCCGCCTCGACCAGCATCTGCTTGTAGGCGTCCGGGGCGCTGGACTCCTGGGTGGCGATGAAGCGGGTGCCCAGGTAGGCGAAGTCAGCGCCGAGGACTTCCGCCGCCCGCACCGCGTAGCCATCGGAAATGGCGCCGCCGAGGATCAGCGCGCCATCCCAGAATTCGCGGATCTCCCGCACCAGACTGAAGGCGCTCTGAGTCCCTGCGTGGCCGCCGGCGCCGCTGGCCACCGCCACGATCCCGTCCACCCCTGCCGCGAGGGCTTTTTTCGCATGGTAGGCGTGGATCACGTCGGAAAACACCAGCCCGCCGTAGGCATGGACCACCTGTACGACCTCGCCCGGGTGGCCCAGGCTGGTGATCACGAACGGGACCCGATGCTGGGCGATCAGCGCCAAGTCCGCCGCTACCCTGGGGTTGGAAGCATGCAGGATAAGGTTGACGCCGTAGGGCGAAACCGGCGTCGTCGGCGCGGCGGTTCGGGCGGCGGCGAGGGTGGCGTTAATCTCGGCCAGCCAGCCATCGAGTTGACGAGGTGCGGGCGTTGAGCGCAGGGAAGGTCCCGGCCACGCCGGCCTGGCAGGTTTCGATCACCAGCGCTGGGCCGGAGACCAGGAACATCGGCGCCGCGATGGCGGGCAGGCGCATCGCGCCACGGAACAGGGCAGGAACGGTCATGGGGTCTCCCGGAATTGTGAGGAGTTTGGAGTGCGGCGCGATTTTACTTTGGATCGACACAAAAAACCCCGCGGGTGCGGTGCGCGTGGGATCTCGTGACCGAGGATGAGATCGCGGGCTGCGTCAAGCGGACCGTCGCCGTCTTTCTGGCGGCATATGGGCCACCCGCACCCGCCAGCTTCGCCGCAACGACCCCTGGATAA
>JAGTSD010000413.1 GCA_018262135.1 Pseudomonadota bacterium
GACTCGCAGCTTGCTGCACTCGATCGATCACAATCCGCGCATCCGCGATCTTGCGATCAATCCTTTATTGTTGACCGTGATCGCCATGGTTCACCGGGACCGGGTGAAATTACCGGACCGTCGGGCCGAACTCTACGCTGAAGCTGTGGACGTGCTGCTGGGCATGTGGGACGAGGCCAAAGGGATACAGGAAATACCGGTTCTACTGGAAAACCAGCCCCTCGATACCGGCGATAAGCGCCTGATGTTGCAGGATCTCGCGCTTTATATGCACCAGAGGAACCTGAAGCAGATCAAGGTCGCGGATCTACATCACTTTTTGCAAGGCCGATTTAAAGGATTGATGCGCGACGTCCGCCTGGTCGAGCAGATAGCTACCCGATTCGTCATGATGATCGAGAAGCGCACTGGCCTGCTGGTGGCGCGCGGCGAGGGGGTCTATGCCTTTTCCCATCTCACTTTCCAGGAATACCTGACGGCATTGGCCATCGCCGCCCGCGACGATTATGTGGCCTACACGCTGAAACGGGCGAGCGATCTCTGGTGGCGGGAGGTGATCCTGCTCGAAGCCGGCTACCTCGACACGCAAAGCAAAGAGAAAGCCACGGCGTTGATTCGCGCCATCGCCGAGCAGAAACAGGAGCCAGAACCCTATCACAATCTGATGTTGGCGGCGGAGTGCTTGCGTGACATCGGCGGTAATCGGGTTCAGGGCAGCTTGCAACAGGAGATCCAGCGCCGGCTGCGCGAGGACCTGGAAGCGCCACCGCCCCCGTTCGTGCGCTGGTTCGGGAAAGCCGGGATTAAGGACTGGATCGAACAGCGCGCCCAGGCGATGGAAGCGTTGGTGCGGACCGGCGCCGGATTCTGGACGATGCCGTATGGCGAACCGGAATGGGTGAAGATCCCCGCCGGGGTGGGCTGGATGGGGAGCGAGCAGGGGCGGCCCAACGAGCGGCCCTTGCACCGGGTCAAGCTCGATGCTTTCCTGATCGCGCGGGTTCCGATTACCAACGCCCAATACCACTTGTTCGTCCAGGCCGAAAGACATCCGGCGCCGCGACACTGGCAGGAAGGTCACCCGCCCAAAGGTCTGGCGAGCCATCCCGTGACCTGTGTAAGCTGGCATGACGCGTTGGCTTACTGTCTGTGGCTGAGCCGGGAGACGGGCAAGCAGATTACTCTGCCGAGCGAGGCCCAGTGGGAACAAGCCGCCCGGGGTAATAATGACCAGCGGGAATATCCTTGGGGTGATCGTTTTGAAGCAACGTGGTGCAACAGTGAGGCGCTGGGTTTGGGCGCAACCACCTCTGTCGGTATTTTTCCCGAAGGCGCCAGCCGATATGGCTGCCTGGATATGGTCGGCAATGTATGGGAATGGACGAGCAGCCTCATGGGCGGTTATCCCTATCCCAGCCAGGGCGCCCCGCGCCAGGCTCGGGAAGACCTCATGGCACGGGGTGATCGCGTGTTGCGGGGCGGCGCGTTCGGCTACGGTCCCCTCTTTATGCGCTGCGCATCCCGATCCGATGGCAATCCAGACCGTTTCGGCCCTGTCGTGGGTTTTCGGGTGGTAGCATCTTGCTTTGATTGAAGACCACAAGCCTTATGGAGGCTCACGATGGACATTTCAGCTTTAGCAGCAGCGGCGACCAGTTGTCTGACCCCGGCGTTACCCTATCTGATCAAGGCAGGCGAGAAAGGGGTTGAGATGATCGGTGGGAAGATGGGTGTGGGGGTGTGGGAGACAGCCAAGGCCATTTGGCAGAGATTAAGCTCAAACCCATCGATCGAGTTAGCGGCCCGGGAAGTCGCCAGTGCGCCGGGAGACCAGGATGCGCAGGCGGCTCTCCGCTATCAGCTTAGGAAAGTGTTAGCCGCTGACGAACAACTGGCGTTAGCGCTCGCGCGGTTGCTGGAAGAAGGTAGTCAATCCGCCAGCTACCACCATGCCGAAGTCCACGGTGAAGGCGCTGTTGCCCAGGGACCGGGGGCGGTGGCCGCTGGCAAAGGTGGAGTCGCCGTGGGGGGCGACGTGCATGGCGACGTGCGTATCGGTGGTACGGAAACCATGGGGACAGCAGTCAAGCATTAGCTGTACCCCAGGCCGGCGACAGGCGGATAACCAGCAGCCAGGCCGCCAGCCCCACGCGGAGGAAGCCGCGCGTCGGCTTCGGCGCGCGGGTCAGGTTCATTGGGCAGGTTCCTTGCCGTGTCCGACGTGTTGCTTCTTCTCGGCCCGCTTCTTGCGGATCATCATCGTGTCGCTGGCCATGCTTTGATACGCAGCTTGCAGGGCGGCGTCGAAATCGCCCAGTTCGCCGCCGTTTTCGGTTTTGGCGGCTTCGGCGTCCGCTTTCGAGCCGAAGGCGACCTTGCTTTGTTTGGTCATCACCCCCGGCAGTTTTGAGCCGATCAGGTAGGTGGCCGCATCCACGTTCACCAGTGGCTTGGGATCGGCCTTCGCGCCAAAATCGGCGGCGTAGACGGCTTTCGGTCCCCGGTCCAGATTCAGCGCCAGGCTGAGCGCGGCGCAGTGCAGCGAGCAGGTGGCGTCGGCCAGATCATCCTGATAATGCACCAGATGGCGGCTATGGTTGAACTGCTTGCGGTCCATGCCGCAGTACGGGCATTTGGGGTACTTGGCGAT
>JAGTSD010000414.1 GCA_018262135.1 Pseudomonadota bacterium
GGTCATAGCTTCAACCAGCGATCGTGCATCCGGCTCGATCACTTCCAGCAACGCCTGGACATAGTTGGGCACCGGGACGAAATTCCGCCGCAGCGCCTTGGGCAGCGACTTGAGCAAGGCCGCCATCCGTTCTGCCCGCAAGCCTGGCACCAGCCAGTCCAGCCGTTTCGGGTTCACCTGATTCACGGCCGCCAGCGGCACGGTCAGAGTCACGCCGTCATCCTCCGCCCCCAGCGCGAAACGATAGCTCAAGGGTAGCTTGAGGCCGTCGAGATCGAGATGATCGGGAAACCGTTCGCCGTCGGCGACCGGACCCGCTTCCGCCAGCAGCGCCTCCCGGTCGAGGAATAGCAGGCGGGGATTTTGTCGTTCCACCGCCTTGCGCCAAGTCTCGAAGGTCGGCCCGCTGTAGATGCCTTCGGGAATCCGCTCCTCGTAGAAGCGATACAGCGCCTCTTCATCGGCGGTCAGATCGCGGCGGGCGCGGACTTCTAGTTCTTCCAGTTCGGCCAGCAGTTGCCGGTTGTGCCGGAAGAACGGCGCATTGCAGTGAAACTCGCCCGCCACCAGCGCCTGGCGGATAAAAATTTCCCGCGCCAGCGCCGGATCGAGCGGCCCGTAATTGACCCGGCGATTCATGATGATCGGCAGGCCGTACAGCGTGACTCGTTCGAGGGCGCTCACCTGGGCGGAGCGTTTCTCCCAGTGCGGCTCGGCGTAGCTGCGCTTGAGCAGGTGCCCGGCCAGGCCTTCCACCCACTCCGGCTCGATCCGCGCCACGGTGCGGGCGTACAACCGACTGGTCTCCACCAGTTCGGCGGATACCACCCAGCGGGGCCGCTTTTTGAACAGCCCGGAACCGGGGAATAGATAAAAATTCCGCCCGCGCGCCCCGAGATAGGCATTCTCTTCCTGCTTCAGACCCAGGTGACCCAGCAGGCCGGTCAGTAGCGCCCGGTGCAGGCTGGCGTAGGGCACGGGTTCGGCGTTGAGCCGCATCCCCATCTCGGTCACCCGCCCCAGCAACTCCTGATGCAAGTCGTGCCATTCCCGCATCCGGACGAAGGAGAGGAAATCGGCCTGACAAAGATTGCGCAACTGGTTCCTGGACAGTTGCCGCGCCTGCTCGTGGTAGTAGTCCCACAGCTTGAGCAGCGCCAGAAAATCGGAATGCTCGTCGCGGAACCGGCGATGCTTCTCGTCCGCCGCCTGCTGCTTCTCCAGCGGCCGCTCGCGCGGGTCCTGAATCGCCAGCGCGGCGACGATAATCAGCGCCTCGCGCAAGCAACTTTCCTGTTGCGCCGCCAGCAGCATCCGCCCCAGCCGGGGGTCCACCGGCAGCTTCGCCAGTTGCCGGCCCAGATCGGTGATGCGCCGTTGCTCGTCCACTGCCTGCAACTCGAACAGCAACCGGAAGCCGTCGCTGATCTGGCGCGAATCCGGCGGGTCCACGAACGGGAACTCTTCCGGTCGCCCCAGATTCAGCGCGCTCATCTGCAGGATCACCGCCGCCAGATGGGTGCGCAGGATTTCGGGGTCGGTGAACGCCGGGCGGGCCTTGAAGTCCTCTTCCGCGTACAGCCGTACGCAAACGCCCGCCATCACCCGCCCGCAGCGCCCGGCACGCTGGTTGGCGCTGGCCTGGGAAATTTTCTCCACCGGCAGGCGTTGAATCCGGCTGCGCGGGCTGTAGCGGCTGATGCGCGCCGTACCGGGATCAATGACATAGCGAATGCCGGGCACGGTCAGCGAGGTTTCGGCGACGTTGGTCGCCAGCACGATGCGCGGGCGGCCACGCGACTGAAATACCCGGTTCTGCTCGGCGGCGGACAACCGGGCGTACAGCGGCAGCACCTCGGTATTGGGCGGATGATGCTTGCGCAGGCTTTCCGCCGTCTCCCGAATCTCGCGCTCGCCGGACAGGAAGATGAGGATGTCGCCCGGCCCCTCCTTCCACACCTCGTCCACCGCATCCAGAATCGTCTGCTGCAAATCGCGGTCACGCTCGTCCTCGTCCGCCGCCAACAGCGGCCGGTAGCGCACCTCCACCGGATACGTTCGCCCCGACACTTCCAGAATCGGCGCCTGATGGAAATGGCGGGAAAAGCGTTCGGGATCAATCGTGGCCGACGTAATGATCAGTTTCAGATCGGGCCGCCGGGGCAACAACCGCTTGAGGTAGCCCAGCAGAAAATCAATGTTCAGACTGCGCTCGTGGGCCTCGTCGAGGATGATGACCTCGTACTGGTCCAACTGGCGGTCGCTCTGGGTTTCCGCCAGCAGGATGCCATCCGTCATCAGCTTGATCGCGGCGTCCGGCCCGGTTCGGTCGGAAAAGCGCACCTTGTAGCCGATCTGGCTGCCGACCGTGGTGCCCAACTCCGCTGCGATCCGCGCCGCCACCGAGCGGGTGGCGATCCGGCGCGGCTGGGTATGGCCGATCAGTCCCGCCGCGCCCAAACCGAGCGACAGGCAGATTTTCGGCAACTGCGTGGTCTTCCCGGAACCCGTCTCGCCGCACAGCACGATGACCTGATGCGCGCGGAGCGCAGCGGCGATGGCCTCGCGGTGGGCGTTGATCGGCAGGCTGTCATCGAAGGTCGGAACCGGCAAGGCGGCGCGACGCTCGCGCAATCGCCGCACGG
>JAGTSD010000415.1 GCA_018262135.1 Pseudomonadota bacterium
GATTCATGCGATCTACGCGGCGGTGCGGGAGGCGCTCGCGAGCCAGGAACTGGGGCCGGAACTGGTCCGTTCGTCCCCATGACTGCCGATGCCGCACTGGCCGAAACCGGCTTTCAACGTCTGTTGGAGTTGTTGCGCGGGTTGAATTCAGTCGCAGTGGCCTGTTCCGGCGGCCTCGACAGCAGTTTGTTATTGGCGGCGGCCCGGCTGGCGCTGGGCGACCGGGTGCTGGCGCTGACCGTTGTCACGCCGTACATGGTTACCCATGAAATTGCCGAGGCCAGGGCGTTGACCGCGCAACTGGGCGTGCGGCATCGCGTGCTGGAACTGCCGATGCCAAATGAGATCGCCGATAACCCGCCCGACCGCTGCTATCTCTGCAAGCGCGTCTTGTTCGCCGAACTCAAAAGCGTTGCCACTGAGGAAGGATTCGCCTGGCTGGCCGATGGCAGCAACCGGGGCGATCTCGCCGACTACCGGCCGGGGATGCGCGCCCTGCGCGAGTTGGAAGTTCGCAGCCCGCTGCTCGAAGCCGATTTAGGCAAGGCGGAAATTCGCCGTTATGCCCGCGCCCTGAATCTGCCGGTGTGGGATAAGCCCGCCTCGGCCTGCCTGCTGACCCGCTTGCCGCACGGGACCGAGGTGCGGTTTGAACTGCTGCGGCGGGTAGAAGCGGCGGAAAGCGCGCTGCGGGCGTTGGGGTTTGGTACGGTGCGGGTGCGCTGTCACGACGATCTGGCCCGAATCGAGGTGGATCGCACCGAGAGAGCCCGGCTGCTGGATGAAAGCGTCGTTAGCGAAGTGGTGGCGGTGCTGACCCGCTGTGGGTTCCGTTACGTGACCCTGGATTTGCAGGGCTACCGGATGGGCAGTTTCAATGCCCCGCCATCGGCGGAGTAAACGATTGTGCGCGAGGAGACTTTACGCGCCCTGCTGGAACAGGTCCGTTCTGGCGATCTGGCGGTGGAAGGGGCGGTGGACCGGTTGCGGGATTTGCCCTTCCGCGATTTGGGCGAGGCGGTGCTCGACAGTCACCGCGAGCTGCGGCGTGGCCATCCCGAAGTGATCTATTGCGCGGGTAAAACCGTGGCCCAGGTCAGAACCATTGTCGCCGCCCTGCTGGAGGGCGATGGCGACATTCTCGCCACCCGCGCCACCGAGGCGATGTACGAAGCCGTGGCGGGGGTTTGTCCCGAAGCCCGCTACAATCGGCTGGGGCGCGTCATCGTGATTCAGCGCCGCGTCCGGCCGCTGACTGAAACCGCCATCGCCATCATCACCGCCGGCACCTCCGATCAGCCGGTGGCCGAGGAGGCGGCGGAAACCGCGCTGCTGTTCGGCAACCGGGTCGAGCGGATCAACGACGTGGGCGTGGCCGGTTTGCATCGCTTGCTGGCGCGGCTGGACGCGATTCGCGCGGCGCGGGTCTGCCTCGTGATTGCCGGCATGGAAGGCGCGCTGGCCAGCGTGGTGGCCGGGCTGGTGGCCCGCCCGGTGATCGCGGTGCCGACCAGCGTCGGCTACGGCGCGAATTTCGGCGGCCTGTCGGCGCTGCTGGGGATGCTGACTTCGTGCGCGGGCGGGGTCGGTGTGGTGAACATTGATAACGGCTTCGGGGCGGCCTGTCTGGCGAGCCTGATCAATCAGCTTTGATGAAGGAAACGAGCGATGACGACGCCCAAACCCTGCGTGCTGGTGGATGGTTCCTCCTGGCTGCACCGGGCGTTCAACGCCCTGCCGGCGCTGAGCACCAAGGCCGGCGAGCCGACCGGCGCGCTGTACGGCGTGTTGAACATGCTGCGCAAGCTGCTGGCCGATTACCGGCCCGACTATCTGGCGGTGGTATTCGACGCGCCCGGCAAGACCTTCCGCCACGAGATGTTTGCCGACTACAAGGCGCACCGGCCACCGCTGGACCCTCAACTCGTTCAACAAATCGAACCCCTGCACGCCTGCGTGCGCGCCCTGGGGCTGCCGCTGCTGCAAGTGACGGGCGTCGAGGCCGACGATGTCATCGGCACGCTGACCCGACAGGCGACGGCGCGAGGGTTGCCGGTGCTGATCGTCAGCGGCGACAAGGACCTGACGCAGTTGGTGGATGATCGGGTGCGGATGCTGGACACCATGAAGAACGTGGTGACCGATGTGGCCGGCGTGGAACAGAAGTTCGGGGTGTCGCCAGCCCTGATCGTGGACTGGCTGGCCCTGGTCGGCGACAGTTCCGACAACATCCCCGGCGTGCCGGGCGTGGGGCCGGTGACCGCCGCCAAATGGCTGCGCGAGTACGGCTCGCTGGACAATCTGGTGGCGAATGCCGCAGCCATTTCCGGCAAGATCGGCGACAAGCTGCGCGCTGGGCTGGAGCAATTGCCGTTGTCCCGGCGACTGGCGACCCTGGATTGCAACGTGCCGCTGCCCCTCGCATTCGAGGATTTGCGGCCCGCCCCGCCCGATGCCGCCGCGCTGCGGGCGCTGTACGAACGCTATGAATTCCGCTCCTGGCTGCGAGATTTGCCGGCGGACCTCACCCCCCCACCCCCAGCCCCTCCCCCCTCTCCATTCATGGAGAGGGGGGCAGGGGAGGTGAGGTCTGCCCCGGTCTATGAATTGGTGCTCGATCAGGCCGCGCTCGATGGCTGGCTGG
>JAGTSD010000082.1 GCA_018262135.1 Pseudomonadota bacterium
CCCTTAGTATTTGAGTGGTCTGCATGCGCATTCCCCATGCGGAAAACGCGACAGTTGATATTCGCAAGTTGCGCGACTACTGTTTGAATCCGGCGCATCCCGAAGGCCAGCACAAGGCGCGGTTATTCGTGGCCGCGCTGGGTATGACCGAAGCCGATGCCGAACCTCTCCGCGACGCTCTGTTGCAAGTGGTCAAATCCCACGACGCGACACTCGGACGGCGCGATGCCTACGGGAAACGCTATCAAATCGATTTCGCATTCGACTGGCGTGGTCGGCAGACTATCTTGCGCAGCGGATGGATCATCGAACATGGATCGGATGTTCCCCGTCTCACCACCTGCTATCCCCGTTGAGAGAGGCCCAATGATGAGCGACGCCATTCAACTGCGGGACGTGGTCGCGCTGACCGCCGACATTCCGGACTATAGCCTGCATCGCGGCCAAGTGGGCACCGTCGTTGACATTCTGGCCGACGGGCAAGCCTTCGAGGTCGAATTCTCCGACCGCCAGGGACGCACCTACGAATCCGTTGGCTTGCGCCCTGATCAAATCATGGCTTTGCACTTTGAGCCTGCATCGCCGCCCGCCAAGCCGGTGGCGGAACCCGCATAACCCGTAAGGTGTAACATTACGAGCCAGGTAGGTCGGGCACAGGATGTGCCCGACATCCCCGCTAATCCCCTGAACCCGTCGGGCAACGCTGCGCTTATGCCCGACCTACCCGGAAATTGGCCGATGCGCTACCGCCGTTCGACCACGCCCGGCGCAACGTACTTCTTCACGGTCGTGACCTATCGGCGGCGGGCCATTCTTTGCGAACCGGATACGGTGGCACTGTTGCGTGAAGCGTTCGCCACCGTCAAACAACGGCATCCGTTCCGTATCGACGCGGTGGTGATTCTGCCCGATCACTTGCATTGCCTCTGGACTCTGCCGCCGGACGATGCCGATTATTCAACCCGCTGGATGCGGATCAAATCCCATTTCACCCGTCGTTGCGCCGTTTCGCTCAAAACCACACGCTCGCCTGCGCTTCGCCACAAACGTGAACAAACGATTTGGCAACACCGTTATTGGGAGCACCAAATTCGTGATGAGCGGGATTTTGAACGCCATTGCGACTATCTCCACTACAACCCGGTCAAACATGGCCTTGTGACGCAGGTGGCGGATTGGCCCCATTCGAGCTTTCATCGCTACGTGAAAAACGGGACGTATCCGCCGGATTGGGCGGGCCATCCCGACTTGATTGATACGGTGGGCTTCGGGGAATGAGCCGGTAGCCCGGTAGGGGCGGGTTAGCGCAGCGTAACCCGCCGAATCCGTGATTTCCTCCAAAAGGCGGGTTACGGGTCCGGGCGGACACGACGGCTACGCCCCTGCTCGAATAACTCCGCAAGCCTGTCTACGTTTTGCTCAGTTTGCCCCCGACTTGGCCAGCAGCGCCCGCGCGACTTTCGAAGCAGGCGGCCGATTGAGCGCCTGGCTGATGAACGCGGCGGCATTTACCAGGGCATCGAGATCAACGCCAGTTTCGATCCCCAGACCGTTTAGCAGATAGATGACGTCCTCGGTGGCGACATTGCCGGACGCGCCCGCCGCATACGGGCAGCCGCCCAGCCCGGCGATGGAGGCGTCAAACGTCGCCAGCCCCAGTTCCAGCGAGGCGTAAATGTTGGCCAGCGCCTGACCGTAGGTGTCGTGGTAATGGCCGGCCAGGCAGTCCAGCGGCGCCTGCCAGGTTACGGCTTCCAACATCCGTTGAGTCTTGCCGGGCGTACCGACGCCAATGGTGTCGCCCAGGGAGATTTCGTAACAGCCCATCGCGTACAGCGCGCCCGCGACCTCAGCTACCTTCTCTGGCGCGATTTCGCCCTCGTAGGGACAGCCGAGCGCGCAGGAGACGTAGCCGCGCACCTTGACGCCGTGTTGCCGCGCCAATTCCACCACCGGGCGGAAGCGGTCCAGCGATTCGGCGATGGAGCAGTTGATGTTGCGGCGGGAGAAGGTCTCGGACGCCGCGCCGAATACTGCGATTTCGGTTACGCCTGCCGCCAGCGCCGCTTCCAAGCCTTGCCGGTTGGGAACCAGCACCGGGTAGCTCACGCCCGACCGGCGACGGAGGCCGGTCAGCACCGCGGCGCTGTCGGCCATTTGCGGCACCCATTTGGGCGATACGAACGCGCCAGCTTCGATGGTGGTGAGGCCGGCGTCAGCCAGCTTGTCAATCAGGGCCAGCTTGACCGGGGTCGGGACTATCTCCCGTTCATTTTGCAAGCCGTCGCGGGGACCGACTTCAACGATCCGAACCTGTCGTGGCAATGACATCTGCGGTTCCTCAAAATCTAAAGTGAAGGCGCCAGCAGCCCGCTCTCAGCACCGCCGCTCTCGGCGTTGAAGTGCAGCGGGTCTACCCGCGACAGCGGCCAGGCTCGGCCATGGAGGAACACATGGCGGCACTCGCCGGCGACGACGCCTGCCATTCCACCAGATCGAGGCCGGTGATCATCTCGGTCACGGGATGCTCGACCTGCAAGCGGGTGTTCATTTCCATGAAATAGAACTGGCCGGCCTGATCCACGATGAATTCCACCGTGCCGGCCCCGGCGTAACCCACCGCGCGGGCGGCGGCGATGATCCGGTCCGCCGCCAGGAGGACTCGCGGGCGGCGGCGAGACCGATCAACACCGCTTCGTCGGCGACTCGCACGTGACGGGCCTCGGCGTCGGCCTCGGAATACACCGCCACGGTGGCGATGCCCAGACGACGGGCGGTCTTGACGATCCGGCAGGCGATTTCGCCGCGATTCGCAATCAGGATTTTCTTGAACATGGTCAGGACTCCATCCAGTTCGGCGGGCGTTTTTCCAGAAAGGCGCTGAGTCCTTCTTTGGCTTCCGGCGTGGCGCGGATGCGAGCGATGCGCTGGGCGGTGTCTTTCACCAGGGCGTCATCTACAGGGCGGTCGGCGAGGGCGCGGATTAAATCCTTGGCCGCCGCTTGCGCCTGGGGACCGCCCGCCACCAGTGCGTTGACGATGTCCCGAATCCTGGCGTCCAGTTCGTCCGGTTCTGTCAGTTCGTGCGCCAGCCCCAGTTCCCAGGCGCGGCGGGCGTCCATGCGTTCGGCGGTCAGGAAATAGCGCGACGCCTGCCGTGCGCCGATGGCTCGCAGCACGTAGGGGCCGATGGTGGCGGGGATAAGGCCGAAGCGCGCTTCCGACGTGGCGAAAGATGCGGCGGTGGAGGCGACGCAGAGATCGCAGGCCGCCGCCAGTCCCATGCCGCCGCCCAGCGCCGCGCCATGCACCCGGGCAATGGTCGGCTTACGCAGTTCGGCGACGGTACGCAACATGGTGGCCAGTTGGCGGGCGTCGGCGAGATTCTGCTCGACCGTATAGCCGGCGGCCCGTTTCATCCAGTTCAGATCGGCCCCGGCGGAAAAGCTTTTGCCCCGCCCGGCCAGCACGGCCACCCGCACGGACTCATCGGTTTCCAGGGCCTGGAAAGCGGCGGTGAGTTCGGCGATCAGGTTTTCATCAAAAGCGTTGTGTCGGTCGGGACGGTTCATCCAGATCGTCGCTACGCTGTTTTGCCGTTCGATTTCCAGGGTTTGAAACATGGTTCCGCGCTTCCTGGTAGGTATCCGGACGAGTGGTGGTGATTAGCTGATGCTCATTTTCAGCGATGGATACCACAACAATCCCCGGATGTCTGGATAAAAATTGTCGCTTTAGCGGATAGTCTTTGGTGGAGTTGAGAAATCGTCAACGAAGCGGGTGGTAGTCCGCTTTATCCGATGAAACCCTGGTTCGATTTCCAATAAAAACTAAATTTTTCAATATATTAGTAGTTAGAATCTGGCAAGACGAAAACCCTCGTTGCCATAGCGGAGCATCGGCGAGTCCCCGTAACGGAGGGCGGAACGCACCCACGCGGGAGTCTCGTCCCAGGCGCCGCCCCGCACCACCCGCGGGTCCGGTACATCCTCACGAGCACATTCCTGCTCCGCGCCGCCATAATTCTCGTCATACGCCGAGCAGGTCCATTCCCACACGTTGCCCAGCATGTCATGGAGTATCCAGGCATTGGGCTGAAACGAACCCACTGGCGCGGTATTCACATACCGGTCATCGCAAGCATGGATGGTCAAGTTGGGAAAAATCTTCTTTGCCGCCTGGTCCGCCACGTTGGCGTACCGGCAGGCTTGATTCGGGTCGTCCCCCCAATGCCGCACCGTGGTCGTTCCTGCCCGCGCCGCGTATTCCCATTCCGCTTCGGTTGGAAGCCGGTAGGTTTGGCCAGTTTGCCTGGAGAGCCACTTGGCGTAGGCCATCGCGTCGTTCCAGCTCACGCACACCACCGGGTGCGCGTCGCTCTGCTTGAAGTTCGGGTTCCACCAGTTGTATCCGGCCCGGTAGCCGTCGTTCCATTCGTTCCCTTCCCGATAGGTAATTGAACAGCCCTCATACCCTCCCTCATTCCGCTCGGCGTCCGTTTTATGGCCGCTCACCTCGATAAACCGCCGGAATTCTCCTCGCGTCACTTCGTGTTGACCGATGGCAAAAGGTTTCTTGATGACTACCACATGTTGGCGTTCGTCAGCGTCGCGCCCCGCTTCCCCCTCTGGCGATCCCATCTGAAATTTACCTGCTCGAATTACCACCATCGCCGGTCCTTCGCCACCGTCCTGAAGCTTATCGCGGAAAATCTGGCCGGGGACGGGAAGGGAGGAGGGAGGCGTTTGCGGAGCGGGTTCCGCTGGGGATGGAATCGCTGCCAGCGCCTTGACAGGAGCAAGGGCGGATTCTGCCGGCTTCGGCGTCGGCGGCGTGGGCTGTACCCCCGACAGTGGAGAAAATATCCAGAACAGGCTGGCTGTTACAGCTACAGCCGCCAGTAACAGGAACGCGGTCATTGCCCACATCCGGGGTTTCAACGCCGGGCGCGGGGATGACTCCCCTTCCCGTTTTGGCCCTGCCTGAAGCTTCTCTTCCTGTCGCGACACGGCGCGAAGCCGTTGCCCAAACTCAGCCACGGATTGCAGGCGCTGGTCCGATTCGACCGCCAAAGCTTGCCGCAAAAGAACATCGAAGGCGGGCGGCAGGTCAGGGCTGAAATGTCGGGCTGGTTTGAGAGCGTCGCCCTGTTTGCGTTCCAGCGCCGGAGGCGGAACCTGCGCGGTCAGCGCGAAATAGAACGTGGCAGCGGCGCCGTACACATCGGTCCACGGGCCTTGCCTGCCCTGAATATGCTGCTCGTAAGCCGCATAGCCGCTGGTGTAAACCGCCAGACTGCGGCTGTGGTCGCTGACCACCTGCCGCGCCGCGCCAAAGTCGAGCAGAATGGTTTGCCCCTGGTGGGTGCGATAGAGGTTGCGCGGCTTGACATCCCGGTGCATGAAACCTTGGTCATGCACCGTCTGCAGGCCGTCCAACACTGGCAGCAACAAGTCCAGCGCTGGTCGCCACGGCAATTTCCTGCCTGGTTGGCGAGCCAGGTAATCGTGGAGCGTTTCTCCTTCATAGTAATCCATCACCAGATAGGCGGTGCCGTTCATGGCGAACAGATTAAGCACCCGCACCACGTTGGGGTGCTGCAACTGGGCCAGGGTGCGCGCCTCGCTGATGAACGCCTTCAGGCCGTAGTTGAACAGTTCGCCGTTTTCCCGCGAGAGCAACACTAACGTATTCCGGTCGCTGGATCGCCCTACGAAATCAGCCGGGTAATACTCCTTGATCGCCACTTTCATGCGCAGCTTCAGATCGAAACCACGATAGGTAATGCCAAAGCCGCCCTGTCCCAGCCTCTCGCCGATCACATACTGCTGCAATTGGGCGCCCACGGGCAGCAATGACAGCGGACGTGGCGCATGGGGGTTGTAACCACAAAAGCCGCAGGTCGGAACGGTTCCCTTGTCGCGTGGCTGAAAACACCCCGGACACAATGAGGTTGACGGCGCAGCCATGGGCGAATCTCCTTGGGCGATGCTTGTGACATTCTCAGCCGTAACAGGGCGAACCGGGTGAAATGATCGAATGACGAGCATTACTCGGCGACGACCACAAGAATATCGAAGATTTCACCCGCTATCGCTACTGGTGACTGGGCGTCAAGACCCGGTAAAGCCCTGCTCGCGGATTGAGAGCTGTTTTTTTAAACCTTTTCGTGTACCACCAGGCTGCGGGCGCGTTTACATCCGAAACACGCCAAACTTCGTCGGTGGAATGGGCGCGTTGATCGCCGCCGACAGGCTTAATCCCAGAATCCACCGAGTCTGGGCCAGGTCCACAGAAAGCGCGGCGAATAGGCCCGCCCGCACATGCCGTAGTTGCCCGCGCCGAAGGAGCCGCCGATCAACACCGTCAGCTTGGGCACGGCAGCGGTGGACACGGCGGTGACCATCTTGGCCCCGTCCTTGGCGATACCGCCATGCTCGTATTTCTTGCCGACCATGAAGCCGGTGATGTTCTGCAGGAACACCAGTGGGATGCCGCGCTGGGCGCACAGTTCGATGAAATGCGCGCCCTTCTGCGCCGATTCGGCGAACAGGATGCCGTTGTTGGCGACGAGGCCAACCGGATAGCCATACAGCCGGGCGAAGCCGGTGACCAGTGTGGTCCCGTAACGGGCCTTGAATCTCTACGGGTCCATTCCCCGTAGCTTGCTGCGTTCTTTAGTAACCCAATACCCCGCAGCTTGCTGCGGGGTCGTTTATTTTCAGGAAGGCGGTAACGCCCTTGGGACCGGCGGTCGGATCGGTCCGGGTATAGACCACCAGCACGTCGGCGTTTGGGCCGTTGGTGATCCACATTTTGGTGCCGTTGAGCACGTAGCGGTCGCCCTTGCGCTCGGCTCGCAGCTTCAGCGCCATCACGTCGGAACCGGCACCCGGCTCGCTCATCGCCAGCGCCCCGATGTGCTCGCCGGAAATCAGCTTGGGCAGATACCTGCGCTTCTGCTCTTCGCTGCCGTTGCGGTGAATCTGATTGACACACAGGTTGGAATGCGCGCCGTAGGACAGCCCAATCGCGGCGGAGGCGCGGGAGATTTCTTCCATCGCCACGATGTGGACCCGATAGCCCATCGGGGTTCCGCCGTACTCCTCCTCGACGGTGAGGCCGAGCAGCCCCAGGTCGCCGAACTTGCGCCACAGGTCCATGGGAAACTGGTCGTTACGGTCAGCCTCGGCGGCGCGTGGGGCGATTTCCTTGCGGGCGAAACTGGCTACGGTGTCGCGCAACAGGGCGACGGCGTCGCCCAAGTCAAAATCCAGGCTGGGAAGGGTCATCGGCGGGGTGCTCCGTACTTTTAGCCTCTCAATCCTA
>JAGTSD010000083.1 GCA_018262135.1 Pseudomonadota bacterium
AAGGCAGGCACGCCGGCCTGGCTCATTGACGGACCCGGGGATATTGACCCAGCCTGGCTAGCCGGGAAAACCACTATCGGCGTGACCGCCGGCGCTTCGGCGCCTGAGGTGCTGGTGCAACAGGTCATTGCCCGGCTGCGGGAACTGGGCGCCACGGCGGTGACGGAAAGCACGGGGCGTGAGGAGAATGTAGTGTTCGCGCTGCCCAGGGAATTGCGGTGATTTCCCAGGAAATCGTTTGACTGACATAAATCGTTACAAAAATCCATTCCCGGCAAAATTCTGGTTACAAGCGTGGTGTCTAATAGCCTCCGAAGCAAATCAACATGAGGAATCGAAGATGAAGACGCTACGCAAACGCCTGTTGATCGCCACCGCAGTGGCGGGTCTGGGGTTGGGCACGGTCGCTTTCGCCAGCCCCTGGGGCGGTTATGGCCCGATGGGTGGCGGTACGGGAGATTGTCCGATGATGGGCGGCGACGGTCCGGGGATGGAACGTGGTCCGATGGGCGGTGGTCCTGGTCGCCGGATGGAGAGGATGCAGCAGTTCCACGCCGAGCGTATGGAATTACTGGAAGCGCGGCTCAAGCTCAAGCCTGATCAGCAGAATGCCTGGAAAGCTTTCCTCGCCGCTCAGGACGCGCATCACGCCGAAAAGATGAAAATTCGGCAGGAAATGCGGGACCGGGAAACCACCGCCATGGCCCATTTTGAAGAGCGGGTACAGGCCATGGAACAGGATCTGGCCAGCATGAAGACCATGGTCAAGGCTGCTGGCGATCTGTACGCCGCGCTCGATCCGGATCAGAAGCAGGTCATGGATAATTTCTTCACCGACCGGCCGATGCGCCGGATGATGCGTGGCGCGGGCGCCCCGCCGGCCCCGCCGGCCCAATAAGCAATCCGTAGCCTGCCTCAGGGTCGGGGGCGCCGCCCAGCCGGGTGTCGCCCCCTCCCTATTTTCCTCCCGGAAATTTTCCTACCCCTGTTTTGCCTGCCTCGCGTTAATCTATTCTAAATAAACCCGCAAATTTGTTATGTTATCCCGACAGCGGCACAACCAATGAAGGGAAGGGCGATGCTGGAAGAACAGATTCAAAAAATCGTTGAATTACGCCATGACGCACCTTACGCGATTCTAGGGCCTCATTATGTTGAAGCGGAGCGGGCGCTGGTCATCCGCGCCTTCCTGCCATGGGCCGAGCGGGCTTATGTATTGCCGGCGGCTGGCGCTGGCAAACGCGAAATGCAACGGTTCCATCCGGACGGCCTGTTCGTCGCCCGCTTACCAGGAGTCAGGGAACTGGAATACCGGCTCGTTGCCGTTGATGCCAGCGGTCAGACGGTCACCTTCCACGACCCCTACGCCATTCACGAACCCTCCTTCAAGAGCGCCGACGGCCAGGCGCTCCGGCGGGGAACGCTGGAAAGCCTGTTCGCCAAACTGGGCGCGCACCTGCGGGTCAAGGAAAGCGTCATGGGCGTCAATTTCGTGCTCTGGGCGCCTCACGCCAGCCGGGTCAGCGTGGTGGGGACTTTCAACCAATGGGATGGCCGCCGGCATCCGATGGAGCGGCACGAGTCCGGAGTATGGGAATTGTTCGTTCCCGGTCTCGGCCTGGGCGAGCTGTACAAATACGAAATTCGCAACGCGGAAGGCGCGGTGTTTCTCAAGACCGATCCGCTGGCCTTCCAGACCGAGGCGTACCCCAAGACCGCCGCCTTCACCTGCGATCTCCAGCGCTGCCACGACTGGGGCGATGGCCCCTGGATGGCGCGCACCATGGATTCGCCCGGTTGGGAGTTGCCGGTCACTATTCACCGGATCACCTTTGACGAAGATGCGACCGGTGGACCCGACCGGGTCGCCAGCTACGGCCAGTTGCAAGACCTCGTTTTACCCTATCTGCTGGAGCGGAAGCTCACGCACGTCGAACTGGCGTTCTGGGCCGAGGGCGAAACGGTAGCCAGCTACTACGCGCCCAATCCGCGCCATGGCCGGCCCGAGGAACTGATGGCCTTCATTGACGCCTGCCACCGGCGCGACATCGGCGTGATCCTCGACTGGATTCCTCCACTGCTCCCCAGCGAGGGGCAGGAATTGACCTGGTTTGACGGGACGCGGATTTACGACGCCGACGTTCCCGGCCAGCCCGGGACGCTGGCCTTCGATCTGGAGCGGCCGGAAGTGTGCAATTTCCTGCTGGCTAACGCGCTGTTCTGGCGGCAGGCTTATCACGTTGACGCCTTGCGGACGGATGCCCACACCTACGCCGCCCGCCTGGCCGGGGCGAGCATGGCGGCGGGCTTGCGTTTCCTGATCCGCGAGACCGCAATCAAGCCCAGCCTGGATGCGGCGGACAGCGCCGCCCTCGCCGAAGGACGGCACAGTAATCCGCACGCCCTGTTAGGGCCGCATCCGCTGGACGAACCGGGGCTGACCGTGGTTCGCGCCCTGTTGCCTAATGCGGAAGCGCCCTGTCTGGTCCCCACGAACGAGCCCCGGTTGTTGTACCCGCTGCAATGGGTCGCCGAAGATGGATTGTTTGAGACCCTCGTCGTCGCCGAACCCAAGGCGCTGCGCTACCGGCTCAACGCCACCGAGCGCGGCTGGAATCACACCTTCGCCGATCCCTACGCGACCACGTTCTCGATTGTGGGCGATCAGGACTGTTATCTGTTCGCCGAGGGCAACCATTACCGGATGTTCGAGAAACTGGGCGCGCACGCCTGCCAGGTCACCGGCGTCGGCGGAGTCAATTTCGCGGTGTGGGCGCCCAACGCCCAGCGGATCAGTGTGGTTGGCGAATTCAACCACTGGGATGGCCGCCGCCATCCGATGCGGCTGCGGCCGGGTTCAGGGATTTGGGAACTGTTCGTGCCCGGCCTGGCCGAGGGCGAGCTGTACAAGTTTGAGATTCTGCCTCGCACCGGCCCGGCGTTTCTGAAGACTGATCCCTACGCCTTCCATACCGAGGTGCCGCCCGGCACCGCCAGCGTGGTCTACGACCCGGTCGGCAAGCATGTCTGGCGTGATGGCGACTGGATGCAACGGCGGGTGCAGAGCCGGGCCTGGGAACGGCCGGTGGCGATTTACGAAGTCCACGCCGGATCGTGGCGGCGCAAGGCCGACGGCGAATTTCTCTCCTACCGCGAACTGGCCGACCAGTTGATTCCCTACGTGCTGGAGATGGGCTTCACCCACATCGAATTTTTGCCGCTGGCCGAGCATCCCTACGGCCCCTCCTGGGGCTATCAGATTTCCAACTTCTACGCCCCGACCGCCCGCTTTGGCCGCCCGGACGATCTGATGGAACTGATCGATCGCTGCCATCAGAACGGCATCGGCGTGATTCTGGACTGGGTGCCGGCGCACTTCCCCAAGGACGCCCACGCCATGGCCTGGTTCGACGGCACCTGCCTGTACGAGCACGCCGATCCGCGCCAGGGTGAGCATCCCGACTGGGGCACGCTGATCTTCAACTACGGCCGCCACGAGATCGAGAACTTCCTGATCGCCAATGCCTTGTTCTGGCTGGAAAAGTACCACTTTGACGGGCTGCGGGTAGACGCGGTAGCCTCGATGCTGTACCTGGATTACTCCAAAAAGGACTGGATTCCCAACCAGTATGGCGGCAACGAAAATCTGGAAGCCATCGAGTTCCTCAAGCACACCAACGCCGTGGTTCATGCCGAACATCCCGGCGTGCTGATGATCGCCGAGGAATCCACCGCCTGGCCGAACGTGTCGCGGCCCACCGACATGGGCGGGCTGGGCTTCGGCTTCAAGTGGAACATGGGCTGGATGCACGACGTGCTGTTCTACATGCAAGAAGAGCCGGCGCATCGCCGCCACCATCACGACAAGCTGACCTTCAGCATCGTCTATGCCTTCAGTGAGAACTTCATCCTGTCGCTGTCGCACGACGAGGTGGTGCATCTGAAGAAGTCGCTGCTCGGCAAGATGCCGGGCAGCGAACGCCAACAGTTCGCCAACCTGCGCCTGCTGTACGCCTTCATGTATGGCCATCCCGGCAAGAAGCTGCTGTTCATGGGCGGGGAGTTCGGCCAGCCCAGCGAGTGGAATCACGATGGCGAACTGGAATGGGCGCTGCTGCGCAAGCCCCAGTACCAGAGCATGCAACGGTTCGTCAGCGACCTCAACAAGCTGTACGCGCGAGAACCGGCCTTGCATCAGGTGGATTTTCGCGGCGCCGGCTTTGAATGGGTGGATGCGAGCGGCGCTGAAACCAACGTCCTCGCCTTCGCCCGCAAGGCCCGGGATCCACGGGAGGCACTGGTGTTCGTGCTGAACTTCTCCGACCAGTCCTATCCACAGTACCGTCTCGGCGTGCCGTATCCGGTCGAATATCAGCAGTTGTTAAACAGCGACGCCCGCGAGTACGGCGGTTCCGGCAGGACGTTGCCTGGCGAGCGGGTCATGGCCGAGGAGTTTTCCAGCCATGGTTTTGCCTTCTCCATCGCCCTCGACCTGCCGCCGCTCAGCGCCTTGGTGTTAAAACCGGCGCCGCTGAAGCTGGAGTGAACGCGAGATCCAGCGACAGGCGGCCAAACGGCCTAACCAGGTACGTGGCCGCCTCCTCGATGGTTTTGAGCTGGATTTTTGGCCTGCGGGCGGCGCTACTGGCGGGGACCGTCGGCGATATCCACCAAGGTATCGCCATGAAAGGTCAGGATTTTCAAAAACCTGCCATGCCCCAGGTTGTATTCCCACTTGTAGACCGGAATGATTCGCCGGGTTTCCGTGTAATAAATACAACGTTTGTCATTGCATAACGCTGCCTGCTCGATAAAGCCGTCCTGCCGGGCGCTTTGCGGCTCGCCGCAGATATCGAGAACCCGCGACTGGGAATCGCCGGTGTTCACCAGATAGCCACCGCAGCGGAGGCTGTCCGCGCTTGCCAGCGCGGGTAGCAGTAAAAGCCAGTATCCGACTTGTCGCATGAATAATTGCCTCCGCAGGAGTTTTTTGCGATTTCCAGCACTGGCGGCCTGGCCAGCGGGTGGCTAATATAATCCACATGTCATTAGATCGAATCGTCTATCATAATATCAACAATACATCACCATGCATTCCTGGCCGTGCCGGGGGGTCGACGTTATCACCCGCACCAAGAAGCAACCTAAAAAAACAGCCGGGCGTTTCCGATGAATGAATTTTTCATCACGACATCCACCGCGTTTGGCCTGATCGGTCTGGCCGAACTGGGCGACAAAACCCAACTGGTCTGCATGACCTTGGCCGCCCGCCATCCGCCCACTCCGGTATTGAGCGGCGCCGTATTGGCGTTCGCGGTGCTGAACGGGCTGGCAGTCCTGTTCGGCGCTTCCGTCGCCGCCTGGCTGCCTGAATGGGTCACCGCGACGGCGGTCGCGATCCTGTTCGCGGCGTTCGGCGTCAAGGCTCTGCGCGACGCCGGCGAAGAAACAGTCGAAGTCGAGGAAAAAAGCGGCCGAGGCGTGCTGTTCTCCACGTTCGGCCTCATCTTTCTGGCGGAACTGGGCGACAAGACCCAACTGGCCGTGGCCGGTCTCGCCAGCACCCAGTCCGCGTTGCCGGTCTGGGTCGGCGGCACGCTGGGCCTGGCGGCGGTCTCGGCGCTGGGCGTGCTGGCCGGCCGCACCGTGCTGCAACGGCTGCCGATGCCTCTGTTGCACCGGGTCAGCGGCGCGCTGTTCCTGCTGCTGGCGCTGCTGGCGGGCTGGCAGGCCATCGCCGCGCTGAGCGGCTGAGCGGCTGAGGGGCGGGAATCTCATCAATGACCCGATCCAGGCTGTCAGCGCTCCAGCGGTTTTCCAACCCGGCCTCCGCCGATGGGGCGAAGGGGCTGGGCTGCGTTGGCGTCGGGAGGCACAGGCCGGTTCTGGAGGCAGACCCATGAAAGCGTTGAGCGACATGGCCCGGTTTCGCATCCTCGGGATCCTGATTCTGGCCATTGCGCTGTTCACGGTGGGAGTGCTGATCCTGGAACCCATCGAACCCGGACGGCTCCTGCTTTACAACCTGCTCCTGCTGCTCGTTCTGGCCGCTGCGCTGCTGCGGTGGGTATGCGGACCGCTGGACCGCCTGGTTCGCAGTTTGCGCGCCCGCGATCCCGGCCTGCTGGCCCCACTGGCCAATCAAAACGCCGAATTCGGCCAACTGGCTCGACTGATCCGGGAGTTTTTCCAGCAGCAACAGCAACTGGCGGCGGAAATCCAGGAACGGCGCCAGGCGGAACAGAATCTGCGGCTGTTTTCCCGCGCCATCGAGTACAGCCCCAACACCGTCATCATCACCAACCGCGCCGGCATCATTGAGTACGTCAATCCGAAGTTTGTGGAAACCACCGGCTATTCGCGCGCCGAGGCCATCGGCGCCAACCCGCGCCTGCTGAAGTCGGGCAAGACCACGCCCGAACACTATGCGCGGCTGTGGCAAACCATTACCAGCGGCGGTGAATGGCGGGGCGAATTCCACAACCGGCGCAAAGACGGCGCTCTGCATTGGGAATCCGCCTCGATCGCCCCCATCCACGACGACAGCGGCGCCATCACCCACTTCGTCGCGATCGAGGAGGACATCACCCAGCGCAAGAAGATCGAGGCGGCACTGCGCGCCAGCGAACTGAAATACCGCAATGTGTTCGCCACGGTCGGCGACGCGATCCTGATGTTGGACAGCCGCGACGGGCGCATCCTCGATGCCAACCCGGCAGCCTGCAAATTGTACGGTTACAGCCGGGACGAATTATTGGCGTTGCGCGACCACGATCTGGCGGCCGGGACCGATGCCAACCTCGAACTGCCACGCACCATATCGAAGCGGTTCACCGACTATCCGCAACGCCGCAAGGACGGCACGATCTTTCCGGCCGATCTATGGGTGCGTCACTTTACCTATAAGGGCTACGAGATCACGGTCGCGGCCATCCGCGACATGACTCCGCTCAAGGAGGCGGAGCAAAAGATCGTCCGCCTGAGTCATTGCTACGCCGCGCTCGGTCGCACCAGCGCCGCCATCATGCGGTGTCCCGACCCTCAGGAACTGTTTTGGCAAATCTGCCGGATCGTGGTGGATTTGGATCAGATCCGGGTCGTCATGATCGAGTTTTTTGATCCCGCCACCGGTGCACTCCAGTTGGTGGCCCATGCCGGCACGGTGCCCGGCTACTTGCGCTCTTTGGCCAGTACGACCCTCTCCAGCGACCCCAGCCTGCCCGAAGGCCGGGGTCCCACCGGAATGGCGTTTCGCCAAGGCGCCCCCATGGTCTGTAACGATTTCCTCGACGATCCCAATACCCAGATCTGGCGCCAGATAGCGGAGGA
>JAGTSD010000416.1 GCA_018262135.1 Pseudomonadota bacterium
CGTGACCCTGGCCAGCGATGCCTGTTATAGATTTGTACTGAATCGGCAAGACCAAAGCCTGATCAACTCCTTCGGAACGGTCACCTGCCCCTCCTCGGCGAACGCGAACACCCTCCAGGAGGAAAGTCAGGCGACGCCGATGGCGATCTTCCCGATGCAACCGGTGGATCCTTTGAGCGCGGGCCAGGAAAACTGGAATTTGCTAAGAAACATCCGCGAGTTCTGAACGATCCACCAGCAACGCTGGCATGGCCAGGGAGGGCCGGCTACAATCCAACCCCATCGGAGAGGTGGCAGAGCGGTCGATTGCGGCGGTCTTGAAAACCGTTGACCCGCGAGGGTCCGTGGGTTCGAATCCCACCCTCTCCGCCAATTCCTGATTCTGTCGTCCTTTCCCGTTGCTGGCTTCAGCTTCCACGCCGTCCGCGCCCTACGCCGGCAGCGGCCGTGGCGGTGGTTCGCTGGCTGGATCTTCGTGAATCAGCACGTCGGCGTTGGGAAACGCCGCCACGATCGCCGCCTCCACCTCGTCGGCCACCTGGTGCGCCTCCACCAGCGGCATCCGGTCGTCCAGCATCAGATGCAACTGGATGAAATAGGTCTGCCCGGAACGGCGGGTGCGCACATCGTGAATGCCGCGCACCCGGGCATGGCCACGCGCGATCTCCTTGATGCGTCCGTGCACCTCAGGCGGCAGCTCGTGATCCATCAGCAACTGGATCGCCTCATGGCCGATGTGGCCGGCGCTGTAGAGAATGTACAGGGCGATACCGATGGCGAAAACCGGATCGGCGAGCGGCCAGCCCAGCATCGCCAGCCCCAGCGCCAGCATGGTGGCGGCATTGGTCAACAGGTCGGTGGCATAGTGCAAGGCGTCGGCGCGAATCGCCGTGGAGTGGGTCAGGCGAATCACGTGGTGCTGAAACAGAAGCAGCACTACCGTGGCGGCGATGGCGAACAGCAGCACGCCGACGCCGACCAGGGCGTCATTCATCGGTTGCGGGTGCAGCAGCCGATCCACCGCGTGCAGGATCAGGAACACCGCCGAGCCGGCGATGAACGCCGCCTGCGCCAGCCCCGCCAGCGGCTCGGCCTTGCCGTGGCCGAAGCGATGTTCGCGATCCGGCGGTTGCAGGGAATAATGCACCGCCAGCAGATTGATCAGCGACGCCGCCACGTCCATCATCGAATCCACCAGCGAGGCCAGCACGCTGACCGATCCCGTCATCAGCGCCGCCGCCAGCTTGCCCGCGATCAGCACCGAGGCGGTAGCAACCGAGGCGTAGGTCGCCAGCCGCAACAGGCGGCCGGCCCGCGCTGGATCGATAGTTAACCGGATTTCGTCATTCATGGTTAAATGCCATGGTCGCCTCAACTGACTCTATTCTACCTGGTTACCGTCCATCGTGACGGTGCGAATCCACAGGTCAGGTGGAATCGCCGCCCTACCGCAGGCGCGTTTTCCGACTTCATTCATCGAGGATTCCCATCGCATGCTCGCAACCCTGCGCCGTATCGTCCAGGAGGTCAGCGCCGCGCCGGACTTGCCCAGGGCGCTGGCGGTCACGGTCAACCGGATTCGGGACACGATGCGGGTCGCCGCCTGCACCGTCTATCTGGCCGACGAGGACAACCGGAACTACGTGCTGATGGCGACCGCCGGCCTGAATCCGCAAGCGGTCGGCCGGGTCCGGCTGAACCACGCGGAAGGCCTGGTCGGGCTGGTCGCCGAACGCCAGGAACCGATCAATCTGGAGGATGCGCCACGCCATCCCCGCTTCCACCCCGTTTGCGAGGTGTGCGAGGAGGCTTACCACGCCTTCCTGGGCGCACCGCTGATCCAGTACCGCCGGGTCTTGGGCGTGCTGTTGGTTCAGGATACCGCCGTGCGCCAGTTCCAGCCGGACGAAGTGGATTTTCTGGTCACCATTGCCGCCCAACTGGCCAGCATTCTCAATCACGCCATTCTCAGCGGCGCCACCCAGGAATTGCTCAATCCGCTGACCACCGGCACCCGCGCCTTGCAAGGCGTGCCCGGCGCCCCGGGCGTGGCCATGGGAACCGTCACCGTACCCCACCTGCTGGCCGACCTCGACGACGTTCCAGACCGTCCGGCCCAGGACCTCGCCGCCGAGGAAGCGGCCCTCCACGCCGCCATCGCCGCCGTCGAACAGGAGTTGCGCGCGGCCAGCGACCGGCTGGCGCCGCTGCTGCCGCCCACCGAGCAGGCGCTGTTCGCGGTCTACCGGATGATGCTGAGCAGCGACAGCCTGATCCAGGATGCGCTCGCCAGCATCCGGGCCGGCCATTGGGCGCCGGCCGCCTGGCGCGACGCCGTGCTGGCCCGGGTCCAGTTGCTGGAACAGGCCGAGGATCCCTATCTGAGCGCCCGCGCCGAGGACATCCGCGATCTGGGCCAGCGGGTCCTGCATCGCTTGCGCGCCGCCCCGCTCCACACCCTGGAGCCAGCGGCCGAGCACTGCGTGCTGGTGGCCGAGGAGATGAGCGTGGCGCATCTGGCGGCGGTGCCGCCGGAACGACTGGCCGGCATCGTCTGCCTGCGGGGTTCGGCCCTGTCCCATGTCGCCCTGCTGGCGCGGGCCATGGGCATCCCGGCAGTGATGGGTCTGGGTGACC
>JAGTSD010000417.1 GCA_018262135.1 Pseudomonadota bacterium
CCATCTGGTGCACCTCGCCGCCGCTTCCCGCCCGGCGCCCGAAATGCTTGCACGCGAAGGCGTGGCCCATCTCATGGAACCATTTCAGCCCGACCAGCGCGGCGTAAAGCAGCGGCAGATTGGCGGGGTTGAGGACGTTCGCAGCCTGCCGGCCCAGATCGGCGCCGTGTCCGGCGATGGACCACAACCCGGCCCCCACGATGACGGCCCATACGAGCCAACCGGTCCCGGAGAAGCATCGCCCCCACGCGCCGACCCATCGATCCAGAAAACGGTTGGGATTCCACAGCGGAACCCGGATGAAAAACAGGTTCGCCAGATAACCGCGCACCTTGCGCCACAGCTGCTTTTGATAGCGCTTGAAAAGCGCTTCGGCGTCAGGGGCCACGTCGCCTTGCAGCAGATTGGATGCGTGCAGCCGTCCCAGCAGCTGAATGACCTCTCCCTGGGTCGGCGCGGCATCTCCCCATCTCTCGACGCAATGATGCCATACCTGGCGGACGCTGCGGCGGCCGTCCAGCATCGCCACGAAGTAATAGGCCGGGTCGTTCAGACGAAAGAACTGATTGCTGGATCGATCCTGCAGGACGTACCACGTGCGGCCGCGGAAATGCTGCCGGTACACCTTGACGGCGGCAAGCAGCCGCGGCGTCAGCTCGGAAACGCGGTACCAGGACTCGCTGAATGTCGGGCGTTGAACCGGCACGGGCCTCCTCCCGTTACAGCCAAAGTGTCATGCGCAGCCAATTGGTGAGGCGATGAAACGCCATCCAAAGGTAGTGCTTTTTTCCGGCCGATATTTTGGCGATGCCTTCCATGCCCGGCCGCATCCAGGCATGCTGTTCCAGCAGACGCGCGCGCACCTTGAACACGTTTTGGCTGTTCACCACCTCGGCGATGGGATGGATGCGTTCGACCTGGAACCGGATTCGTTGATCGGGATGGCTGACGGACGCCAGCTCGCCCGGCTGTCCGACGCTCACGGGGGTGATGGATTCTTCGGGAACATACAGTTCGGCCCGCAACTCCTCGATCCGGGCGATTTCGAACAGAATCTTCCCGGTTTCGACCGGTGCGCCGATCTGCCGTTTGAGGTCCTCTGAAACCACCCGGCCGGTGATGGGGGCCATCAGGGTGCCTTGGCTGATATGCTGCTCCAGCAAGCGGATTTCAGCCCCCGACTTTTCGCTCAGCGCCTGGGCGATCTGAGCCTCGGCGGTTCTGCCGTCGCGCATCGCAGCCGACATCTGCTTCAGATGCCCTAGTTGTTCGGCCTTCAACGCCGCCACCTTCAGGCGGAGATCGGTTGTATCCAGCAAGCCCAGCATGTCTTTGCCGCCTTCGACCTCGTCGCCCGGATCCACATCCACGCTTTTAAGGAAGGTGCCGAACGGTGCGACTACGGCCTGTTGCAGGGGGGCCTCAAAAATAAAGGGCGCGTCAATGCGGTAGTCACCTTTGGCAAACGTGAGGAAAAGCGCCATAATAAATGCCGCGCACGCCGCGGCCTTCATCCAGGTGTGCTCGGGTCCGAGTAGCGAGCTCAGGTGGCGCCGGGCCCATTCTGCCGCATGCGCGCCGGCCCAGCGATCGTGGGCCTGCATCTCAAAGAGCCGGGGAGCGCAGAAATCGCCGATCAGCCGGATGATCTCGATTTCGTGCAGGGCGCCAAAGGGATGAGCGCGGGGGCGTTCCAGGGTCAACACGGCGAAGACGTCGCCGTTGTGCCGCAGCGGCAGGCTCAGTACGGCGGCCGGCCCATGCTCCACCGCCAGCTGGGCGGTCGCGCGACTGGCGTAAGGCGCGTTCTGGGCCGCGGGATAAATCACTTCCACATCCTGGTCCAGGCACTCCTCCATCGCCGCTTCGATGTCCTGGGTGAGCTTCATCTGCCGACCGACGGTATCGGTATGGCTGATGGCCTGAAGCCGCACGTAGCGCCCCTCCAGAAATCCCAGACTAACGCGCTGGCACCGCAAACGGGTTGCCAGCTCGTTGCACAACGCCATGCACATGCTCTTGAAGCGTTCCGAGCGGTTCACGCCGGCCAGCACATCGAGGACCAGGCGCAGGCGATCCATCGCCCCATGACGCTGCCCCAGCGTCACGCGCAGTTCGTAATGATCCAGCAGCAAAGGGGTGAGTTCCAGCCGTTCCCGACACAGGGCCAGCTCCCGGGGGCTGGATATCTGGACTCGGAAGGCGGCCACGGCGCGCACCGTTTTTGCGTTTTTCAGCGGGATGAGCACGAGCTGATCCTGCGGCTGACCGCTCGTCGGGTTCTCGCAGGGATTTTCCGGTACGATGGCGGTCTCGCCGCTGACAACCGTCTGGCGAGCCGCGTCCAGCGCGCCGGCTATCCAATCCAAACCGGCCCCGGCACTTCCCAATGGCGGGTAGGCTGCCAGAATTTCAACACGCTTCTGCTCGCCGGGCCGCATGACCACCGCACGGCCGGCATGTGCGTGTCGGCACATTGCCGCCAGCAATTCATGCAGGTACCTGGTGGGCGAAGCGTCCAGCCTGAGCAATTCCACCATTTGATTCATGCTCAAATGGCTTGGACCACTCGATTCATCGGCAGCAGCACCTGGTGGGATATCAACCATAATGGAGTCGCAAGCGGAAAGGCGGCG
>JAGTSD010000084.1 GCA_018262135.1 Pseudomonadota bacterium
TGAGAACCTTCCTGAAGGAAGCGCGCACCCTGGCTCAGATGAAGCATCCGCATTTGGTGCGGGTGCTGAACTACTTCGAGATGAACGGGACCGCCTATCTGGTGATGGACTACCTGGAAGGCGTGGATCTGGCCACCGACCTGAAACGGCAACCGGACGGCCGGCTGCCGTGGCACGCGGCGGTCGAACTGGTGTTGCCGGTGCTGGACGGGTTGCGCAAAGTGCACGACGCCGGGTTCATGCACCGGGACATCAAACCGGACAACCTGTATCGGACCGACGACGGGTTGATTCTGCTGGATTTCGGTGCGGCGCGGCAAGTGACCGGCAGTCACACCCGCAGCCTGCTGATCTTCACTAAAGGCTACGCGCCCTACGAACAATACCTGGCCGGCCAGCTCAATCGGCAAGGGCCGTGGACCGATGTCTACGGCATGGCGGCGACGCTCTATTTCATGCTGACGGCGCAACGGCCGCCCCCCGCATTGGATCGCAAGCAGAACGATCTGCTCCATCAACCGGATTTGCTCGAACCGGCCCGCCATTTCGTCCCGGATTTACCTTCGGCGCTCGATGTGGTGCTGGGCCAGGCGCTGGCGATAGAACCGGAACAGCGACTGCCATCCATCGGGGAGTTCAAACAGCGACTGGAAACCGTTTTGGCGGCGGAGGAGACCGCAGAACGTATACCGCTGGAACAGCGACGGGAACCGGTTTTGGCGGACGAGGAGAAGACGATCCTCGTGCCGATCCAACCGAGCGTTGGCCGGGAACGACCGGGGCAGCGGTACCGCTACGGGCGAGTGGCGGTGATCGCTGTGGCGTTGATCGGTTTGGTGTGGGGTGGAGCGTGGATCGGGTTGCGATCCCCGCCAAAGCAACCCGAATCCCTGGTTACGCCGGCTGCGCCGCCACCGATAGTAGAGACGCCGCCGGTAGTGGAGACACCGCCGGTGACCGAGGCGCCACGGGTTGCGGAGACGCCCACGGAGGTGAAGACGCCCCAGGTTCCGGAAACGCCAGCGGTGGTAGAGGCACCGCCGGTGGCGGTAACCGATCCCTCGTTCGAGCCGGTGATGGTGCCGATTCCCGGCGGCTGTTTCCAGATGGGCAGCCCGGCCTCCGAACCGGGCCGGAACGAAGACGAACGGCGCCATCCGATTTGTGTCGCCCCTTTCGAGATCGGCCAGCACGAAGTGACGGTGGGGGAATTCAAACGATTTGCCAGCGCCACGGGCTACCGGACGGAGGGGGAACGCAATGTTGGAGAGCAGGGCTGTTACGCCTGGAGCGCCACCAATGGCAAGTGGGGCTGGCGCGAGGGGGTGGACTGGCGCCAGCCGGGTTACGAGTCCAGCGATGCGCACCCGGTGGTCTGCGTGAGCTGGAACGATGCAATGGCCTATGCGGCCTGGCTCTCCCAGCAAACGGCGCGAAGCTACCGGCTCCCGACCGAAGCGGAGTGGGAATATGCGGCGCGGGCGGGGACGACGACCGCACGGTACTGGGGGGATGACCCGGATCGAGCCTGCCGATACACGAATGTTGCCGATCAAACCCAAGGTCCGGGAGGCCATGCCTGGCCGGTGAAGCATCAGTGCACCGATCACTATTGGTATGCAGCCCCGGTCGGTTCCTTTCAGGCCAACGCCTGGAACCTGGCGGACCTGTTGGGGAACGTCTGGGAATGGACCTGTTCGGCTTACGACAGCCAGTACGGGGGGGCCGAGACCCGATGCGCGGAAAACAACACCACGAATTCCATCGCGGTGCGGGGGGGATCCTGGTTCTACCGACCGGCGTGGGTGCGCACCGCCAACCGGGACACGAACGCCCCGTCGAGGCGCCACCTCGACGGGGGCTTCCGCCTGGCCAGATCGTTGTAAGCCGGAGACTGTTTGGTGGCCGGCTTCCTGCGTGCCGAGCGGTTTTACACCCGCGAACAGGCCGCCGCCTGCGTCCGGCATTGAACGGCAAGCGACTGGCGAGATTCTGATTGCGGAAGGAGAAGCCCCGATGCCAAACCCCAATCCCCCCTATTTCACGCATTTTTCGGGCCGCCATCTTTTCTCTTTCCGATCGGTGAATGTCTATTTCCGGCTCACGGATTATCTGGTCCAAATCACCTCGAACGCCAGGCGTGGAAACGCTCGACCCATGCCAGCAGCTTTTCCGGCGCATGCGCCTTCTTCCAGACCCCGGCAGCGTATTTATTCGCTTCGGCCAGAGTTGGGTAGATGTGGATCGTGCCCAATATCTTGTTGAGCCCAATGCCGTGGCGCATGGCCAGGACGTACTCGGCCAGCAGGTCACCGGCGTGTTCGCCCACGATGGTCGCGCCGAGAATCCGGTCCTTGCCGGGCACGGTCAGCACCTTGACGAAGCCGTGCGCTTCCCCGTCGGCGATGGCGCGGTCCAGATCGTCGAGGCCGTACACCGTCACCTCGTGCGGGATGCCCCTGTCCTGTGCTTCCTGCTCGTTTAACCCCACTCGCGCCACTTCCGGATCGACGAAGGTGGACCAGGGAATGACCGAATAATCGGCCTTGAACATCTTGAACGGAGCAAATAGCGCGTTGACCGACGCATACCACGCCTGATGAGCGGCGGTGTGGGTGAACTGGAACGGCCCGGCCACATCACCGGCGGCGTAGATGTTGGGATAAAGCGTTTGCAGGTACTCGTTGGTTTCCACGGTACGGGTGGGAGTCGTGGGGATACCCAGTTCTTCCAACCCGTAGCCGGCAGTGTTCGCCACTCGCCCGACCGCGACCAGCACCGCATCGAAGGGAATCCGCACGTCCGAACCGTCGTGTTCGGCGATCAAGACCTTTTCGCCGTTCTCCACCGTAAACCGCTTCGCCTTGTGGTTGACCAACACCGCGATGCCTTCGGCGCGAAACCGCTGCGTCACCAATTCCGAAACCTCCGGGTCTTCGCGGATCAGGATGCGCGGCGCCATTTCCACCTGGGTCACTTGCGCGCCAAGCCGGGCGAAGGTCTGGGTCAATTCCGAGCCGATGGGGCCGCCGCCCAGCACCACCAGCCGCCTGGGCATTGCACGGAGATTCCAAACGGTGTCCGAGGTCAGATAGCCGACCTCCTCCATCCCTGGAATCGGCGGCACGAACGGCCGGGCGCCGGCGGCGATGACGATGGCGCGGGTGGTCAGGGTTCGCGTGCCTTCGACGGTGCTCACATCAACCGTCCAGGGGGAAGTGATCTTGGCCGCACCTTCGATCACCTCCACGCCGAGTCCGGTATAGCGCTCCACCGAATCGTGGGGCGCGACTTCACGGATTACCCGTTGCACCCGCTCCATGACCTCGGCAAATTCGAACTCGGCTCTCGCCTCGCGGATGCCAAATTCCCGGGACCGTTGCATATGAGAGAGCAGCCTGGCAGAACGAATCAGCGCTTTGGACGGCACGCAGCCGGTGTTCAGGCAATCGCCGCCCATCCGATGCTTTTCGATCAGCGTCACTTTGGCCTTGACCGCCGCCGCGATGTAGGCGGTCACCAGCCCCGCCGAACCGGCGCCGATTACCACCAGGTTGCGGTCGAACCGTTTCGGCTTTGGCCACTTTGCATACACCCGCCGCGCTTTCGCCACCGACACGATTTTTTTGGCGATCCAGGGAAACACGCCCAGCAGAGCGAAGGAAGCGAGCAGTTCGGGTGACAAAATGCCCTGGAGCGAAGCGATCCCGGCAATCTGGGTGCCGGCGTTCACGTAGACCAGGGTCCCGGCCAACATGCCCACCTGGCTGACCCAGTAAAAGGTCCAGGTCCGGATCGAGGTTAGGCCCATCACCAGATTGATGATGAAGAAGGGGAAAATCGGAATCAGCCGCAGGGTGAACAGGTAGAAACCGCCCTCCTTTTCCATCCCGGCGTTGATCGCTTTCAGTTTCTCCCTGAATTTTCCCTGCACCCAGTCACGCAGCACGAAGCGGGCGGCGAGAAAAGCCACGGTGGCGCCGAGGGTCGAGGCGAAGGACACGATCACCGTGCCCCAGAGCAGGCCGAAAATCGCACCCGCGACCAGGGTCAGGAGCGCTGCGCCCGGCAGGGACAACCCGGTGACCGCGACGTAGATCGCGAAGAACAGGCCCGCCGTCAGCACGGGATGCGCCGCCCGCCAGGCTTCGATGGCGGCTTGCTGGGACTTGAAATAGTCCAGGCTGAAAAACCGCCCCAGGTCGAAAACAAAGAACGCGCCTACCAACAGGCCGAGCGCGAGAAGAAGCAGGAGTTTGCGCGGGTTCATGGGATCAGGTTTCAACCTCTGGATGTCGGGAATCAGGTTTGAGCGGCCGGCGAACTTGACTGCCGCAGTCGCCGCAGGTCCGCCGGCGTGTCCACGTCCCAGCCGGGCGGCAGCTCGGCCCAGTTCATTCCAGCCCGCCGCAATCGTCGGCGGGTCGCCGCCAGCACCGTCGGCGTGCTCCAGGCGATGTCCCGGAACAGCGCCGGACAGGGCCGATTCAGGCCAACCAGCACGTAACCGCCATCCGCCGCCGGTCCCAGCACCGCTTCGTGACCAGCGGCCAACAGGCCGAACGCGGTTCGCAGTTCTGTTTCTCCCAGCGACGCACAATCGCCGCCGATCAGCACCGCCGGATGGCCGGCGGCCAGGGTCTGGTTCAGGGCGCGGTTCATGCGCCGACCCAGATCGCCCGCGCATTGTCGGCGCAACGTCACACCGTACTCCTGCCGGCAGGCAGCGAAGAAACCATGCCGGGCATCCGGCGCGCACCACAGTTCGATCGGGCACAGCCGGGCGTTGTAGGCGATACGCACGGTCCGGCGCAGCAGCTTTTGATACAGCGCCGCCGCGCCGCGCGTTCCGAGCTGTCCCGCCAGCCGGGTCTTAACCCGACCGGGAACCGGAGCCTTGGCAAAGATCAGCAGCCGGGCGTCGGGAAAACTCAGGCTCATGGGCGGTAGTACATCCGCGCCAGCCGGTCGGGATCGGCGCCGAAAAAGTACGCCAGCCGCAGCCGCCACATCAGCAGAATCGTGCGCAGAATACCGTTGGATTCCCAGCGCCGGCTGGACGTCGTCAGCCGCTGGCGCAGGCAGACCGGCCGACTGTGGCGCTTCAGCAAGCGGCTGAGGGCGATGTCCTCCATCAGCGCGAGGGCGGGATAGCCACCCACCCGCTCGAAGACTTCCCGGCGCACGAAGATGCCCTGATCGCCGGTGGCGATGCCGGTGAGTCGGGAACGCAAGTTCATCAGGGTTTCCACCACCCGCAGCAGCGGATGATGGCCGGACAGCCGCACGTCGAATCGGCCCCAATGGCGGCCCGGTTGGGTCAGGGCCGCACGGATCAGGATAGCCGCGTCCGGGGGTGGCAGGCTGTCGGCGTGCAGGAACCAGAGGATGGCGCCGCTGGCCTGCCCCGCGCCGGCGTTCATCTGCGCCGCCCGCCCGCGCGAGCCGCCGATGACCCGATCCGCCAGCGGTTCGGCCAGCGCCAGGGTGCGGTCGCGGCTGCCGCCATCCACCACGATCAGCTCGCTCTCCGGTCCGCGCAGCGGTTGCAGGACGTTCAAACAGGCGACGATTCGTGTCTCCTCGTTCAGGACCGGCAGGATGATGGAAATGAACGTTACCGCCCTCACGCCGCCGCCTTGGCGTGGGGTGCGGCGGCGGCGTCGAGCGCCCCGCCGCAACTGCTGCCCTGGCCAGCGGTGCAGCCGTAACAGTGATCGGCGACCCGGATGGGGGCGCCGGTCAGTTCCCGGTCCAGCAGTTCGGTCAGATGGATGCGGCCCGGTCCGCTGGCGCCCAGCGGCAGTTTCAGCATCTGGTTGAAATCGCAGTCGTAGACGTAGCCCTGCCAGTCCACGGAGATGAGATTCCGGCACATCACCGCCGCCAGGTTCTCGTCCCGGTGTGCGGCTTTGAGCAGGTTCATGTACGGCTGGAATTGCCCCTTGGACAGCAGTTGGCTGCCGAACCGCTGGATCGGCATGTTGGCCAGAGCCAGCAGATGATTGAACGTGATCCCGTAGCGGATCGCCAATTCGTGTTTATACGCAGCTTCCAGATTAGCCTGATCGGGCGGTAACACCGGGCCGAGCGGGTTGTAGACCAGGTTTAGCGTCAGGCTGCTGTCGGGTTGGCCATAACCCAGGGCGTTGAGTTGCCGCAGACCGGCCAGACTGGATTCAAACACGCCCTTGCCGCGCTGCTGGTCCACGTTCTCTTCCAGGTAGCAGGGCAGGGACGCGGTGATTTCGACCGCCTGATCGGCCAGAAACGCCGCCAGGTCTTCCTGGCCCGGTTCGTTGAGGATCGTCAGGTTGCAGCGGTCCATGACCCGGACGCCCTGCGCGCGAGCGCGGCTGACCAGCTCGCGAAAATGCGGATTCAACTCCGGCGCGCCCCCGGTCAGGTCCAGAGTCGCAATCCTCCGCGCCGCCAGGTAGCGCAGCAGCAGTTCCATCGTCTCCCGGTCCATGGCTTCGGTGCGCTGGGGACTGGCCGCCACATGGCAATGGGTGCAGGACTGGTTGCAGCGGTAGCCCAGGTTGGCTTGCAAGGTATCGGTGCGGTCGCGATAAACCGCCGGAAAGTCAGTCTTCAACAGCAGGGGAAAGGTGTCGCGCATACCGGTTCTCTTGCGAAGGTTTGAGAAATGTTTCGAGTTTAGTCGCGGGAAGGTGGCAAATCCTTACCGTCCGGCGAGCGGATCAGCGCCAGATCAACCCATCAGCGCGCGCCGCAGCAGATAGGAACCGAAATCAACCATCGTCACCAGCAGAATCATGGCGATCAGGATCGAACTGGTCTCGCTCATCTGGAACAGTCCCAAATGAAAAGCCAGCATCTGGCCGAGGCCCCCGGCGCCGACCACGCCCAGCACCGCCGCGGCGCGGATGTTGTTCTCCCAGCGGTACAGCGTATAGGACAACAACTGCGGCACGATCTGTGGCAGGGTGGCGTACAGAAACACGCGGCCTTTGGCCACGCCCTGCACGCGCAGCGCGAACGCGGGTCCGGGCAGCGCGTTCTCGATGGCCTCGGCGAACAACCGTCCCAGTACGCCGGTGGTGTGCACCGCCAAAGCCACCGTACCGGCGAACGGCCCCAGCCCGGCGGAAATCAGCAGCAGGGCGGCCCACACCAGTTCCGGGACCGAGCGCAGGGCGTTGAGTACCAGTCGCGTCGGCTGACGCGCCAGCGCGCGATCATCGGCGTGGGTGCGGCTGGCCGGCAGCGCCAGCAGCAGCCCGAAGATCGCGGCCAGCACCGTGCCGAGCGCCGACATCGCCAGGGTTTCGGCGCTGGCCACGATGAGCCTGACCAGAAACTTCATGTCGGTGGCCGGGACCAGCAGTTCGCCGACGAACCGCCCCATCCGGCGCAGGGATTCCAGCGAGAAGACCTGCGCCCACTTCAAATCGAGCGAGATGAAGCTGGCCACGATCAGAACCAATACGGACGCCATCAGCCAGCACGCCATGCAGCGGGCGTTGAAGATCGGCGGCGGCGTCTTGAACGGCGGATGGGCGGTATCGTCCGGTGGGAGTGGAGCGGCGTTCATCCAAGCGCCTCGCGCAGGGTCGAACTGACCAGATCCGCCAGCCAGACGAGGAGCATGAAGGCCAGCAGCATGGTGCTGACCTCGGCGCCGGCGAACATCTTCATCGAAACATCCATCTGCTGGCCCAGGCCACCGGCCCCGACGAAGCCCAGCACCGCCGAGGAGCGGATCGCGCATTCCCAGCGGTACACGGTATAGCTGGTCAGTTCGGGCGCGTTGGTCGGCAGCAGACCGTAGAGGAACGCTTGCAGCCGCCCGGAGCCGTTGCGCAACAGCGCGGTAGTGGCGTGCGTCTCCCCGCTTTCCAGGATCTCGCCGTAGACCTTGCCCAACATGCCGCTGTAGGTCAGCGCGATGGCCAGCACGCCGGCGGTGGGTCCCAGCCCGACCACGCGCACGAACACCAGCGCCCATACCAGTTCCGGCACGCTGCGCAACACGATCAGCAGTCCGCGCACCGCCTGCCGCAGCAGGAACGGCAGGGCGTGCATGCGGCCGGACAGCGCGGAGACGGATAAAGCGGCCGTAGACGCGAGCGTTAGCGGAATCGCCAGCGCCAGCGCCAGCGTGACGCCCGCCGTGGCGATAGCGACCGTGCGCCAGGCTTCGCGGACCACCATCCCCAGGAATTCGGGTTCAACCTTCGGCACGATGAAACTGTCGAGGAACCGCAGCGTGACTTTCAGGTTGTGCGGCTCGACCAGCACCCAGGGCTCAAACTCGGTGGCGACCAGCATCGGCGCCAGCAGCACCACGGCCACGCTGGCCCAAAACACCCGACGCGCCCAGGCCGGGTCGCGCGATGGGGAAGCAGGCAAAGCAGCGTTGGCCATTTTCACCCGCCGGTCTCAGCGGCACACCACGGTGACCGGCAAGGGAGCCGTGGCGGGCGCGGCCGGTTCCACGAATGGCGCGGTGTCGGTCAATTCGTGCTCGTGCTGCGCGTACAGCGGCGTCAGGCGGGTTCGCGTCACTTCGCTGCCCGGCAAATCGAAGGCCAGTTCGCCGTCGCGCAGTCCGATCACCCGTGCGAAGCGCGTGGCCACGTCAACCTGGTGCAGCGTGGCCACCAGCGTCACCTCGTGTTCGCGGGCCGCTTGCGTCAGGGTGGCGATGGCCTGCTGCGCCCGGGTCGGGTCCAGCGCGGACAGCGGTTCGTCAACCAGCCACAGCGTGGCCGGAGCCAGCAGCGCCCGCGCCAGACCCACCCGCTGGCGTTCGCCGCCGGACAGGCGATCCACCCGCTCCCACAGCTTGGGCGCCAGATCGAAGCGCGCCAACGCCCGATGCGCGCCGGGGATGTCGTCGGGATAGAGCAGGGAACGCAGGCTGCGCCACAGGCTTTGCCGGGGCAGGCGCGCGGCCAGCACGGCGGTGATGACGCGCTGGCGCGGCGGCAGCGGCGGCGTCTGCGGGGCCAGGAACAGCCGCCCGCGCAGCCGCTGCAAGTGCGCGACCGGCAGCGTCCACGGCTCGACGCCATCCAGCCGCAGGCGACCGGCCGCCGGTTTCAGCGCGCAGGCCAGGGCATGAAGCAACGTCGTCTTGCCAGCGCCGGATGGGCCGATGACCGCCACCTGCTCGCCGGGCGCAATCGTCAGCGACAACGGTTTGAGCGCCGGCGGCGCGTCGG
>JAGTSD010000418.1 GCA_018262135.1 Pseudomonadota bacterium
GTAGCAGGCGTGGGCAGTTCTATCGCCCAGCCACAGGTTCCAGCGTGACCCTGGGGCGGGTTCCCGTGGCGGCGGCCAGCCGTTGCCATGTCCGCATGGACGGCAACACGCGCCCGCTTTCCAGACGGGCGATGTAGGACTGCGATGTGTTCATGCGGGCGGCGAGTTCCGCTTGCGTCAAACCCTGGGCTGTCCGGGCGGCGATGATGGTTTCCGCCAACTCGAATTCCGGGCGCAACCGCTCGTATTCGGCCCGGAATTCCGGCGATTGCATGAGTTCAGCCTTAAGCTGCTTAAACGTCTTCATCGCGTTCGACCTGGGCAATCCGGCGTAACGCCAGTTCAATTTCCCGGCGCGGCGTTTTCGTAAATAATTCTGTGATAACAGAGGATAAGCCACACTATATTAGGTTTTAAGTGGTCTTGTGTGGCATATATTGATAAACCGGGTCCATATCACAGGAAAATTTACACTAGGGCAAATTGCGCGCTCACCCGCCAAGTCGCGGCGCCGTGATAGACCACTACCGGCACGATGACCGGCAGCCGGCCTTGATGACCGGCGTTCAGCCAATGCTCCCAAATCCGCACTCGATACCGCAGCAGATCCAGGGCAATGCGCGGCTCGACGTAGCTCTTGTGCTCGAACAGCAGGTATACATACCCGGTTCCTCCCGCGCGCGATTCCACCTCGTACAGCAAATCCGTCTGGTGCGCCGCCAGTTCGGCATCCAGAAACGACTCCTTGGCGGCCCGCAGCGTGGTCCACTCCATCGCCTCCGCTACCGCCGGCGGCAGATAGCCGGCCAGAAACTCCGCCGCCACGTCCGCGCGACCGAACACCGCCTTGAAAAACCGGTCGTGCGGATTGGTCAACTCGGTCATCGCATAGCCCGGCGCGGAACTGGCGTCGAAATTCAGTGCAGCAGCGAGAACATCCGCCGCCGGTAGGTCACGACCAGCGGGTTTTCGTTACCGAGCATCTCGAACAGCGCGATCAGGCCCTTGCGGCCGGCTTCATCCCCGAACTTGGGATCGCGCCGCAGGATGTCCATGAACTGTTCCAACGCCGCTTCATAATCGCCGGCCAGCACGTAGCGGGCCGCCAGTTGCCGGCGGGCGGCGCAGTCGTCCGGCTTGGTGCGTACCTGGGCTTCCAGCGTGGCCAGGTCCGGCGCACCCTGGGCCAGATCGGCGAATTGCAGCCGCGCCAGCAGACCACTGGCCGGCTGCCGGTCGCGTTCCTCCGCCGGCAGGCTTTGCAACAGGGTCCGCGCCTCCTCGCCGCGATCCAGTTGGATGAGCTTGTCGGCCAACGTCACTTTCAGTTCGACGCGATCCGGGTCGTGCTTCAACGCCTCGCGCAGCAGTTCGATCGCCTGCTTCTGGCGACCGTGCTGCCAGAGCGCGTCCACCTGTTCCAGGATCTGGTCGCCGGGACTGGCCCGCAATTGATCGATCACCGCGCGATAAGCCGATTCCGGCTGCACGCCGACCATTTGATCCACGATCTGGCCCTGCCAGACCACCATCACCGTCGGCAGGCTGCGCACCCGGAAATGGCCAGCCAGCCCCTGCTCGGCGTCGGCGTTGACCTTGGCGAGAATGAAACCGCCCCGGTATTCCTGGGCCAGTTTGGTCAGCAGCGGCGTGAGCGTTTGGCAAGGCTGGCACCAGTCGGCCCAGAAATCCACCAGCACCGGCACGCGCTGGGAGTTTTCTACCACAACCGCGGCGAAATTATGTTGGGTCACTTCAAAAACGTAGGGCGATTCGCTCATCATCAGACATCCACAGGGGTCGCGCCGGGCGGCGGCAACAGTTGACGACTGCCCGGAAATGGTGGCGCGGGCCGAAGTTTCAACGGGCGGGGCAGGGAACGCGGGGTCAGCGTTGGAGATATTGCAGCTTGTTGGGCTTGCCGTCCCAGTCGGCGGCGTCGGGCGGCGCGTCCTTCTTGGCGCTAATCACCGGCCATTTTTTGGCCAGTTCAGCGTTGATCGCCAGGAATTGCTTCTGGGCGGGTGGTACGTCGTCCTCGGCAAAAATTGCGTTGGCCGGGCATTCCGGCTCGCACAGGGTGCAATCAATGCACTCGTCGGGATCGATGACCAGGAAATTGGGTCCCTCGTGGAAACAGTCCACCGGGCACACTTCCACGCAGTCGGTGTACTTGCATTTGATGCAGTTTTCGGTGACGACGAAAGTCATGGGTAGTCCCCTGAAAGGCCGGAAAATCGGAAGGGTGCTATCTTAACCGCGATTATCTGGCTTGGGCAGATCATGTCGGCATGACCCACGCACGGGAGAACGAACTGACGTCAATCGTGCCCCGCGCCCGCCGGTCGGTTTCCTCACAACCCCGCCCGATCCAGCCAGGCGCTCAGGCATTGCCGACCCCGTTGCTCGGCGGCGGCGGCATGATGGGCGGTCGCGGCCCGCAGCGCTGGCGCTCTTTACCGCTGGAAAGAGAAGTTGAACATTCACAACAAAGCGTCTGTGGTGTCATTCTCTATCTGGCGGTTTGCGCTACCGTCGTTAAAGCCCTCTGGCAGAGGATGCCCACGGTAATATCATCCCCGCTTCCCTGCTGTGAGGCTTCGTTCAGCCAGTGCTTGAGATTGGACTGGACCGGTTCGATGCCTTCATCGCGGATCATCTCCCACAGGTCCCGCGCTACCTGCTGGAAACTGGCCTCATCGCGGAAGGAATTGGCGTAGCCGTCGGTCGCGGCCAGAATCAGCGCCGGCGGCGCTCCCGCCAGGGCCTGAAATTTCACTCGCACCTCGTTCCACGCCTTGTCGGAGCAGAGCGAAGTGGTTTCATTGGCGATCAGCCGCTCATCCTTGGGCAGGGGCCGCTCGACTTCGCCGTTGGCG
>JAGTSD010000085.1 GCA_018262135.1 Pseudomonadota bacterium
TGGTAAAAGTTGCCAATTGCCCCTCCTGCGGCGCCGCGATCACTTTTCAGTCGGCCGTCTCCATCCTGACGGTCTGCGCCTACTGCAAGAGCACGCTGATTCGCCACGATCTGAAGCTGGAAAACCTCGGCAGGATGGCAGAACTGCTCCCGGACCCCTCGCCGATTCAGCTTGGCACTGAGGGGGTCTACCGCAAGGTCCGCTTCACCGTGGTCGGGCGCATCCAGTTGCGTTACGGCCAGGGCCTCTGGAACGAGTGGTATCTGCTGTTCGAGAACCAGCGCGGCGGCTGGCTGGGCGAAACGCTGGGCAACTATGCGGTGACTTTCCTGATCCAGCCGCCGGAACCGTTGCCGCCCTTTTCCGAACTGCGCGCCGGCCAGAACGTGCCTCTGAAAGGCCGTGCGTTCCAGGTCACCAACATCGAAAGCGCCCGTTGCATCGCCGGCGAGGGCGAATTGCCGATCCGGGTCGGGCCGGGCTCGGGCCGGGCTACGACGCGCCCGTGGTGGATCTGCAAGCCGCCGGCAACGTGTTCGCCACGCTCGATTACAGCGAAGATCCGCCGCTGGTCTTCGTCGGCGAACAGGTGCGGTTCGACGATCTCAAGCTGACCCGACTGCGGGAAGCCAAGCCGGCTGGCTGGGAGCCCGACGCCGGCATCCAGGCAGAATCCTTCCAGTGTCCCGGTTGCGGCAGTTCGCTGACCATCCGCGCCAAGGGCCATACCGAAACCCTGGCTTGCGGAACGTGCGGCTCGATCATTGACATCACCGATCCGAACTTCCGCATCCTGTCCAAGTTCAAGGCCCGGATCCAACACGAGCCGCTCATCCCATTGGGCGCGCGCGGCAAGCTGGCGGGCGTCGAATACGAAGCCATCGGTTATCTGCGGCGGTGCGTGACGGTAGAAGGCGTGGACTACGAATGGAGCGAAACGCTGTTATTTCACCGGCAACAGGGCTTCCGCTGGCTGGTGGAGTACAACGGCCATTGGAGTCTGGTCCAGACCACTACCGAGCCGCCGCGGGTCACCGGCTACGGCGCACAAGGCCGGGCCACCCACCAGAACCAGATTTACCGGCACTTCCAGACCGCTGCCGCCAAGGTCAGCTACGTGCTGGGCGAATTTTACTGGCGGGTGAAGGTCGGCGAACGCTGCGAAATCAGCGATTACATCGCCCCACCGTTCCAGTTGAGTCAGGAGAAGACCGACCGGGAAATCGTCTGGTCGCAGGCGGAGTACGTCGAACCGGAGACGATCAAAACCGCGTTCCAACTGGAACAGCCGCTGCCGACGCGAATCGGCGTTGGCCCCAACCAGCCGTCGCCTTACGACGCGCAGCGGCCCAAATTCCGGCGGTTGCGCTGGCTGTTCCTGGGCTCGCTGCTGCTGGGCCAGATCGCGACCCTCGCCTTGTCTTCCGATCAGCGGGTGCACCAGCAGACCTTCGTATTCGATACCGAAACGCGGGACAAAACGCTGACCTCGGAACCATTCGCACTGAGCGGCCGCGATTCGAATGTCGTCATCCGCGCCGAGACCAATCTCGACAACAACTGGATCTATCTGGATCTGGCGCTGATCGAACGCGAAACCGGCGCCAGCGTCGCCATCGGTCGCGAGATTGAGTATTACCAGGGCGTGGACGAGGGCGAACGCTGGTCGGAGGGTAGCGCCAGCGACGAAGCAGTGCTGTCCGGGATTCCCGCCGGCATCTATTATTTAAGCGTCGAGGGCGAACTGCCCCCCGCCTCGCCCACCGTGACTTGCACCCTGACGGTGTTCCGCGACGTGCCGGGCTGGAGCAACTTTTTCCTGGCGCTGCTGGGCTTGTTGATCGTCCCGTTTATCTTCTTCTGGCAGGCGCGGGCCTTCGAGCGGGCGCGCTGGGCGGAGAGTGATTACGGCCCATCCGGCACAGGCGAAACGAACGATGACGACGAATAACCCACTAACCCCGGAGATTGCCAACCCATGCTGTATCGCGGCTATCTGATCAGCGGCATCCTGATTCTGGCGCTGTTCGCCACCGGGCAATACCGGGGCTGGAGCGTCTTCGGCGCCAGCGAGACAAAAAGTCCGCCGGGCACGGCCCGGGGCATTTATCACAAATAATCCTGCTCATGCAAAACCACGATTCACAGCCGGGGGCCGAACATTCAGCCCCCATCTATTACGTCGGCGTCGGCGCCTCGGCCGGTGGGCTGGAGGCGCTGGAGTCGTTCTTTACGCCGATGCCTGCCGAAAGCGGCATGGCCTTCATCGTCATCCAGCATCTCTCCCCCGACTACAAGAGCATGATGGTCGAACTGCTCTCCAAGCGCACTGCCATGCCGGTCCGGCGCGCCGAGGAGGGCATGCGGGTCGAAGCCAACTCGGTCTATCTCATCCCGCCCAAGAAGAATCTGTCCATCTTCCACGGCAAGCTGCTGCTCAGCGAATCGGACCACTCGCGGGGACTCAACCTGCCCATCGACGTGTTCCTGCGCTCGCTGGCCGACGATCAGGGGGAAAAGGCGATCGGCGTCATCCTGTCGGGCACCGGCAGTGACGGCGTGCGTGGCATCCGGGCGATCAAGGAAGCCGGCGGTATGGTGATGGTGCAGAGCGAGGAATCGGCCCGCTTCGACGGCATGCCGCGCGCCGCCATTTCGACCGGCCTGGCGGATTTCATCCTGGCCCCTGACGAAATGCCGCCGAAGCTGCTGTCTTTCGTCCACCATCCTTATGCCGCCAAGACGGATCGCCCGCAAACCCTGTTGTCGGACGAGGACGGTCTGACCCGCATCTTTGCCCTGCTGCGCGAGCGCACGCGGGTGGACTTCACCTTCTACAAGCCCAGCACCGTGGTCCGGCGCATCGAGCGGCGCATGACGGTCAACCAGATTCACGATCTGCGCGATTACGTCAAATTCATGGAGAGCTATTCCGGCGAGGTGATGGCGCTCTACCGCGACCTGCTCATCGGCGTCACCAGTTTCTTTCGCGACCGCGAGGTGTTCGACGAACTGGAAGCGCATTACCTGCCCCGGTTGTTCGAGCGGGTGGGAGACCGCGAGGTGCGGTTCTGGGTGGCGGGCTGTTCCACCGGCGAGGAAGCCTATTCGCTGGCCATGCTGAGCCGCGAGATTCTGGCGAATCTGGGCAAGCGGCTCGAGGTCAAGATTTTCGCCACCGACCTCGACCGGGACGCCATTCTGCGCGCCAGCGGCGGTTTGTATCCCGAGAGCATCGCCGCCGACCTGTCGCCGAAGTTCCTGTCCCGGTACTTCTACCGCCGCGAAGACCACTACCAGATCGACCGCGCCATCCGGGAAATGGTGGTCTTCGCCCAACATAACCTGATCAAGGATCCGCCGTTCACCAACATCGAATTGGTCAGTTGCCGCAACCTGCTGATCTACCTGCAGCCGGTGTTGCAACGCAAGGCCATGGAATTGATGAATTTCTCGCTCAACCCCCAGGGCATCCTGCTGCTCGGCAGCAGCGAAACCACCGGCGAACCGACCGATCTGTTCGAGCCGTTGCACCAAAAATTCAAGATCTACTCTTCCAAGGGCAAGCGCCGCCCGACCCGCGACGGTCCGGAGTTTTCTACTGTCCCCGAAGTGCGCCCATGGCAGAATCGCGCTCACGCCGCCGGCGGGTCCTGGCTGCGCAGCCATGAGGAAGAGCGCATGCTCGACCGCTTCCTGCAAACACTCGCCGGCGACTACGTGCCGCTGGCGGTGGTGGTCAACGAGCAGATGGAGGCGCTGCACATCCTGGGCGATCCGGAGGGCTACTTCCGGTTACCGTCCGGCAAGCTGATGAACGACATCACCAAGATCGCGGTGAAGGACTTGGCCATCCCACTGGCCACCGGTTTGCAAAAAGTGTTCAAAACCGGCGAGGAACTCAAATACACCAGCATCCGGCTGAAATGGCGCGACGAGACCAAATCCATCCAGATCCGCATCCGGCCGCTGCCGGGGAAAAAGGGCCAGGAACCGCTGGCGGCGGTGTTCGTCGAAGAAACCGCGCCACAACCGAAAGAACCGGCCACCGGAGGTACGCAGGTCTTTGATGTCAGCCAGGAGGCCGAACAGCGCATTCACGATCTGGAGCAGGAACTTCAGTTTTCGCGGGAAAACCTGCAGGCCACCATCGAGGAGCTGGAAACCTCGAATGAGGAACTGCAGGCCACCAACGAGGAACTGCTCGCCAGCAACGAAGAACTGCAAAGCACCAACGAGGAATTGCAATCGGTCAACGAGGAACTGCATACCGTCAACGCCGAGTACCAGAGCAAGATCATCGAGTTGACCGAACTGAACAATGATCTGGACAACCTCATGGCCAGCACCCGGATCGGCACCCTGTTTCTGGACGAAAACCTGGCGGTCCGCCGCTTCACGCCGGAGATTCGCCGGGTTCTCAAAATTCTGGACAGCGATATTGGCCGCCCGGTGAATCATCTGGTCCACACCCTGACCGACGTGGACCTGTTCGCGCTGATGGAAGAGGTCGCCGATACCGCCGTTGAACGGGAACGGGAGGTCCGCACCCAGGACGGCGCGTGGCTGCTCATGCGCATCCTGCCTTATCGCGTGGGTGCGGGTGCTATTTCCGGTGTGGTGTTGACTTTTATTGATATCGGCCTGCTCAAAACCACGCAGGTCGCGCTGTCCGAACGCGAAACCCAGTTAGCCAGCCTCTATCGCGCTGCGCCGGTGGGGATCGGCCGGGTGGTTGGCCGCCGGTTCATGGAGGTCAACGAGCGAGTCTGCCAGATGCTGGGGTATACCCGCGAGGAATTGGTCGGCCATAATACGCGGATCGTGTATCCGTCGGACCAGGAGTTTGAGTTCGTGGGTCAGGAGAAATATGAGCAGATCCGGGTCCACGGCGTGGGGACGGTGGAGACGCGCTGGCGGCGTAAGGACGGCGGCGTCTTTCCGGTGCTGCTCAGCTCCTCGCCCCTGAGTCCGGCTAATCCCGACGAGGGGTCAACGTTCACCGTCCTCGATATCTCCAGCCGCGCGCGGGCGGTCGAACAGGCGCAGGCCAGCGAGGCGCGCTATCGCCAGCTTTTCGACACCATGGCGGAAGGTGTGGTGTATCAGAACGCCGACGGGGAAATCATCTCCGCCAATCCAGCGGCTTGCCGCATCCTGGGCCTGTCGAACGACCAGATCGCCGGGCGAACCTCCGCCGATCCCAATTGGCGGGCGATCGGCGAGGATGGCGCGGAACTGCCTGGCGACCAGCACCCATCCATGATCGCCCTGCGCACTGGCCAACCGGTCACCAGCGCAGTGATGGGGATATTCAACCCCCAGCTCGAGCAGACCTGCTGGATTCGTGTCAACGCCATCCCGCTGTTTGAGCCGGACGACAACAGTCCCGGCCAGGTTTACGCCACGTTCAACGACATCACCGAGGTTATCGAATCCACCCGCGCCCTGGCCCGCGCCCAGGACGAGCTCAATATTATCCGCTGTGATCGAACCGTAAAGAGTGCGACATGACGCAAGATGATCAGGATGGAGCAAAAATCCTCAGGGAAAAGGCGGAAGCCAACGCCGCGCGGCGCCACCTGAAACTGGAATGGGAAAACGTGCCAGAGCTTTCCAGCGAACAGGCGCAAAAGCTCGTGCACGAACTCCAGGTCCACCAGATCGAACTGGAAATCCAGAACGAAGAAATGCGCCGCGTCATGGTGGAACTGGAGGAGTCCCACAATCATTTCTCCCAGTTGTTTCATCGAGCACCGGTCGGCTATCTGGTGTTGAGCGACGTCGGACTGATTCAGGAGGTCAACGAAACCTTCTGCCGGATGGTAGGCCGCAACCGGCACCGGCTGATCGGCAGTTCGTTCGCCGAATGCCTGCAAGGCGAGGACCGCAGCGTGTTCCTGGCGCGCTACCGGGCATTCTTCCAGAAGCCGTTGGGGAAAAATCTCGAAGCGCTGATCCAGCGCGACCAGGGTCCGGCATTCCACGCCCACCTGGAGGGCGCCCTGCTCGGCAACGCCCCCGGGCGCCCACAGAAGAACGATGCTCCCCGGCTGCTGCTGGCGATCACCGACGTCACCGAGCGCAAGTCGGAGGAAGAGAAGCGCCGGCAACTGGAGCGCCAGATGCAGCAGACCCAGAAACTGGAAAGCCTGGGCGTGCTGGCTGGCGGTATCGCCCACGATTTCAACAACCTGCTGACCGTGATCCTGGGCAACGCCAGCCTGGCGCTGGACGAACTGCCGCCAACATCTCCCGCCTGCGACAGCCTGCGGGCGATCGAGGAGACCTCGCTGCGGGCCGCCGAACTGTGCCGGCAAATGCTGGCCTATTCGGGCAAGGGCCAATTCGTTATCGAAACCATCCAGCTCGGCAAGCTGATTGGGGAAATGGTCTCCCTGCTCAAGGCATCCATCTCGAAGAAGGCGATGCTCGGCCTGAACTTCCAGGAGCCGCTTCCGGCCCTGCGCGGCGATCCCAGCCAGATCCGCCAGATCGTCATGAACCTGGTGATCAACGCTTCGGAAGCCCTCGGCGAGCACGCCGGCACGATCACGCTGGCGACCGGCCTGATGAAGTGCACCCGTGACGATCTGAGCGATGCCTGGTTCGACGAGCGCCTGGCCGAAGGGTTGTACATATGGCTGGAAGTATCGGACAACGGTTGCGGCATGGACCCGGAAACCCGGCGGCGCATCTTCGAGCCGTTCTTCACCACCAAATTCACCGGCCGGGGGCTGGGTCTGTCGGCCGTGCTGGGCATCGTGCGCGGGCACCGGGGCGCGCTGAAAGTTCATAGCGAACCGGGCGTGGGCACGACCTTCAAGGTGCTGTTCCCGGCGGTGGAGCAGGATTGGATGGTCGTGGCCCGACCCGATGCAGTGAAGCCGGCTGGCCGGCAACACGCGGGCACGATCCTGTTGGTAGACGACGAAGAATCGGTCCGGACGACGGCCTGCCGGATGCTGGAGCGAAGTGGATTTCAGGTGTTGACCGCCGCGGATGGTCGCAAAGCCCTGGAAATCTACCGGGCGCGGCGCAGCGAGATCGCGTTGGTGTTGCTGGACCTGACCATGCCCGACCTGGACGGCGAGGAGACGTTCCACGCACTGCGCCAGATTGATCCCAATGTCCGGGTCATTCTGTCGAGCGGCTATACCGAAAGCGAGATCATCCCGCGATTCGCCGGTCAGGGGCTGACGGGCTTTTTGCAGAAACCCTACACGACGGCGGCGCTGATGGAGTGCCTGCGTGGTCCCCTGGGTGGCGGTGAAGCTTCGGGAGGCCTGTGAGTGATTCAGAAAATCTGACGCCATTTTGGCGACAGTAAGAGGTTGCCCACCAGCATCAGGACAAGGGCTTATCGAAGATATTCGTGGCCGTCTGCGAGAATGCCCCGGATCGCATTCTTGGCTATTACGCGCTGACGCTCGCCAAACATCCAGTTTGTTTGAATAAAAAGCTGGACCTTTATATTGCAAAAGTTCGCAAACCTGCTAACATTCTCCTATGAGGGGGTGTAAGCCGGAATCCCTGATTTTTCCGGTGCAGGCATCTTTCCGGTTTACGATGCTT
>JAGTSD010000086.1 GCA_018262135.1 Pseudomonadota bacterium
CGCCTTGTGGGGACCGCTGCACGGCGGCGCCAACGTGGCGGTGATCGAGATGCTGGAGTTCATCCGCCAGTCCGGCATGAAGGTGTCCGAATACGTCGAACGGGTAAAGATGAAGGACACCAAGTTGCGGCTGATGGGCTTCGGCCACCGGGTCTACAAGAACTTCGACCCGCGTTCCAAGATTCTCAAGAAGGCAGCCGATGAAATGCTGGCGAAGCTGCACATCAATGATCCGCTGCTGGACATCGCGCTGCAAATGGAGGCAGCGGCCCTCAACGACCCGTACTTCATCGAGCGCAAGCTCTATCCGAACGTGGACTTCTACAGCGGCATCATTTTGCGCGCGATGGGCATTCCGGTGAACATGTTCACGGTCATGTTCGCCATGGGCCGGATGCCGGGCTGGATCGCCAACTGGAAGGAGATCCATGACAATCCCAAGTCGCGGATTTACCGGCCGCGGCAAATCTATACTGGCAACAACGTTTGCGATTACGTGCCGATCGAGCAGCGCTGAAACCGCTGTCGCTCACACAAAAATCTCCCTCCCCCACAAGGGGCGAGGGGATTTTTTGTCTTTTTACCCACATACCCAATCCGTCACCAGCACTGCATCATTGCCGGATGATCCCGCGGGGGGACCCTGGATGACCGGCAGGGCCGTCGGCATCACAGCCACTTCGTTGGAAAAAGCACTTTCAATCGTTCTCGTGGTGTCATAGGCGGTAACGGCAAAGCAATACATCGCGTCATCCGCAAGGCCATGGACGGTGAACGTAGTCTGGTTGCCAACATCAATGACCGTTGTATAGTTTCTGTGGGCTGTTCCGTAGTAAATACTATAACCGCCCAGGACAGGCTCGGAATTGGCGTCCCAGGCGAAGGTAACCTCCCGGGCCGAAACGCCAGGGGTATGGAACAGCAACATCAGGCTTAAGGTCGCCAGCCAGCGTGAAACGCCGACTGGGGTGGGACATTTCGTAATACCACCAGGGGTGACCCATTTCATAGCGCATGACTCCGGACAGCGGGCAAGTGCTGTCAAAGCCGACTTGAACGACTTGAACGACTTGAACGACTTGAAGTATATCCTTTAGCCAGTGCGTGACAATCAATCCAGAATCAGGGGGAATGGACCATGCTGGCGATGATCGCGGTCACTGGAGCTTATCCATGTCCCCTTACCCTGTCTGTCACAGTCATCAAACCGACCCTCCCCGCCTGGCATTCATCGGCCTCGATACCTGCTACCCTCGTGCGGACGGTCGGGCAACTCGCCGCCACTATCTCGACTCCGCCGCCTCGACCCTGGCGCTGCGCTGCGCCCGTCAGGTTACCGACGAGTTGCTGCGTCATTACGCCAACACCCACAGCGAGCTGCACTTTTCCGCCCGGATCGCCAGTCACGCCCATGATTGGGCACACGGACAGGCACTGAAGTTCATCCGCGCCGACCCTGATCGCTACACGGGGTTTTTCGCCGGCAGCGGCTGCACGGCCCCCCTTAACCGGCTGGCGCGGGTTTTGACAGCGCGGCGACCGGAACGGGACGTCGTCCTGATCTCGCTGCTGGAGCATCACGCCAACGATCTGCCGCACCGCAAGCACGCCAAAACCGTCGTCCATATCCCGCTGACGGGCAGGGCGCCGGGCCTGGGCGCGATCAATCTCGGGGTATTACAACAGTTGCTGGACCAATATCGCGGCCGGGTCAACTACATTGCGGTGTCGGCGGCCAGCAATGTCACCGGCATCATCAATCCGGTGCATGATGTCGCCGAACTGGCCCACGCCCATGGCGCCTGGGTGATCGTGGACGCCTCGCAGTTTCTGGCCCACGCGCCGCTACCGGTCAGCGACACGGGAACTGTGGAACGGGAGTTGGACGCGGTGGTGTTCTCTGGCCACAAGCTGTACGCGCCGGGGTCGCCGGGCGCAGCGGTAGTGCGGCGTGCGCTGCTGGACGCTTGCGAACCGGACGAAGTCGGCGGCGGCATGGTGGAGGACGTCAGTCTGAGCGGCTATCAGGTCACCGCGCGCTTCCCCGACCGGGAGGAAGCGGGCACCCCCAACATCCTGGGCGCGGTGCAACTCGGCGCGGCGCTGAACGTGCTGCAACGGATCGGCATGGAACAGATTCATACCGCCGAACAGCAACAGCTTCGGTCCCTGCTCGCCAGACTCGCCGCCATTCCCGGGGTGCGGATTTACGGCAATCCCGACATCGAGCGCACGCCGCGTCTGGGCGTGGTCTCCTTCAACCTGGCTGGACTGGAGCATGGGCTGGTCGCCGCCGTGCTGAACGACTACCACAACGTCGCGGTTCGCAACGGCTGCTTCTGCGCTCATCCCTACGTCCGCGAGTTGCTGAAGCCGGAACTGTGGGCCTTGGAGTTCGACCCCGATGCCGGGGATGCCGAAGCGCTGATTCAACCCTGGCGGGGCATGGTACGGGCCAGCCTGGGGTTGTACACCACCGATGAAGACATCGAGGCGCTGCTGGCCGGGATTCGCGATCTGCTGGCCCGGCCGGATCATTACCGCGCCCTGTACCAGGCCGATACCGAGGGGAATTTCCACCATCGGACCTTCCTCGCCCCGGCTGAAGCGCTGTTTGACCCCGAGGCGGCGCTCGACCGGGCGCTGGCAGGATCACGCACTTCGGATGACGTATTTGTGTTATAGTTAGCCCCGTCCATCGGTAACGAGCGAAGTTATCGCCATGCCCACCTCTCTGCGCAAGTTCATCGGCCTGTTGCTGATTTTCGCGGCTATCGGCGTTGCCTCCTGCCAGGCGCTGGTGGCGTCCTGTTCCACCACGGTCGCCCCGCCTGCCGCGCTGGCCCCGCGTAACTGATCCCGGAATCCGCCGTCATGGGCCGCCTTCTCGTGCTGGCCGGCGCTGTCCTGATCCCGCTGACCGCCCTGATTCTGCTGTTAAAACGGAGAATTCGCACCATGGCCGAACGCTACCAGCAAACCCCCGGCCGTTTTCCCTCGCCCAAGGGCATCCTGATGTTCCTGCTGCCGCTGCCGGTGCTGTTCGCCGCCGTCGCCGCATTGCCTGCGGGCAATCTGGGCGGCCTGCTCGGCAACGCTGCCGGCTACGGGCTGTTTCTGGCGGGCGCGCTGCTGCTGCGCCGCGGTCTCCTGTCAGAGGCCGAGTACGAACGGCGCAAGGTCGCCAAAGCACCCTGGCCGCTCAAAACCCTGGGCAGCGGGGTTGTCGCGCTCGCCACCAGCGTCACGGCGTATCTGGGCGCTGGTCAGCCGCTGGTGATGGCGGTTGCCTTTGGCCTGGCCGCCCTGCTCGGCTGCTATCTCACCTACGGTTTCGACCCGCACGCCGCCAAGCGTTTTAGCGACCGTGATGGCGTGGATGTCACCAACCGGGTACTGGAAGCGCTGGCGCAGGCGGAGCAAAGCATCGCCGTCATCGAACAGTCTACCCGCAACATCCGCAATGCCGAACTCAACAGCCGGCTGCGGCGTATCGTTGCGCTGGCCCGGCGGATTCTAACCATGCTGGAGGAAGATCCGCGTGATCTGCGCCGCGCCCGCAAATTCCTTAACGTCTATCTGGACGGCGCCAAACAGGTGACCGAAGGTTACGCCAAGACGCATACGCGGGCGGTCTCGCCGGAACTGGAGGATAATTTCCGCCGGGTGCTGGCGACGATCGAGGAAGTCTTCCAGGAACAGCAGCAGAAGCTGCTGGAAACCGATGTCACCGACCTCGACGTACAGATCGAGGTGCTGACCACCCAACTGAAACGGGAAGGGGTGATCTAAGCAACGGGAGCGATGACGATCAAATGATTGAAAAGGTTGTCAAGATAATTCCGATGCGCCAACCCTCATCGGATTACGCCTATTGGCGTTCTCGGCCGGTTCGGGAACGCATCGACGCCTTGGAAAGGCTGCGCGAACAGTATATTGAATTCAGGAAAGATGCTCACCCAGGACTTCAAAGAATTCTTAGAGTTGCTAAACAAAAATCAGGTTGAATATCTGATTGTTGGCGGTTATGCGGTCGCGATGCACGGCTATCCCCGCTATACGGGCGACCTGGATATCTGGATCAATGCCAATCGAGAAACCGCCGCTAAAATGATCAAGGTTCTCGATGAATTTGGCTTTGGTTCCCTGGGGTTGCGACAGACGGACTTCATGGAGTCGGGAAATGTGATTCAAATGGGTTATCCACCCTTTCGCATCGATATCCTGACCAGAGCGGATGGCGTTGATTTTGCTGACTGCTATCGAAACCGGGTTATTGTCGAACATGATGGAGTGATCATGCCGATCATAAATATCAATGACTTGCAAAAGAATAAAGCGGCAACCGGAAGGCCAAAAGATCTTGAAGATTTGAGAAACCTGAATGATACGGCGCCCGACTGAAACTACCCCAGGAGTCCAAACTCTCATGTCCACGCTACCTTCCGCCCCAACCGCCACCACCACCCTGCCGGCGCTGCCCGAGGTGTTCGCCGCCGCCCTGCCCCAAGTCCAGCAGGACCTGGCCGCTCGCGCTCCGGCGCCGGCGCAGGATCAGCAGCAGGTCACGGCGCTGGCGGCGCAGCTCGACCTGCGCGACAGCAACTCCATCATCTTCTTCGGCAGCAAGGCTCAGGAACAGCTCACCACCATTTCCGACAAGATGCTGGAAGGCGTGCGCAACAAGGACACGGGCCCCGCCGGTTCGGCGCTGAACGAAATGGTCGCCGTGCTGCGCGGTTTCGACCTCGACGAACTGGACCCCAACAAGAAACCCGGCTTTTTCGCCCGGCTCTTCAACAAGGCCAAGCCGCTGGTCAAGATCGTCCAGCAGTACGAGACCGTGCGGAATCAGATCGACGACATCAGCGACGCCCTGGAGAAGCATAAGACCCAGTTGCTCACCGACATCGCCGGCCTGGACCGGTTGTATACCGCCAATCTCGACTACTTCCACACCCTGGAACTGTACATCGCGGCTGGCGAAGCCAAGCTGCAAAAAGTGGATACCGAAGAGTTGCCGGCGCTGGAACGGGAGGTCACGACCAGCGAGGACATGGTCAAGGCGCAAACCCTGCGCGACCTGCGCGCCAGCCGCGATGACCTGGAGCGGCGCGTCCACGACCTCAAGCTGACCCGGCAGGTCACCATGCAAAGCCTGCCCAGCATCCGGCTGGTGCAGGAGAACGACAAGGGCCTGATCACCAAGATCAATTCGACCCTGGTCAACACCGTGCCGCTGTGGCGGCAACAACTGGCCCAGGCGATTACGATTTACCGTTCCGGCGAGGCCGCCAAAACCGTCAAGGCCGCCACCGATCTCACCAACCAACTGCTGGAAGCTAACGCGGACAATCTCCGGCAGGCCAACGCCCAGACTCGCGCCCAGATCGAACGCGGCGTGTTCGACATCGAAACGGTGAAGAAGGCCAACCAGACTCTGATCGCCACCATCGAGGACAGCCTGCGCATCGCCGACGAAGGCCGCCGCCGCCGCCAGGAAGCCACCGTGCAACTGGAGGCGTGCGAAACGGAATTGCGCCAGGCGCTGGCGTCTTCCCAGGCGCGAACCCGCCAACCCACCGGAGGGCGCTGACATGGGACTGTGGGATAAATTGATGGGTGAATTCGTTGACGTCATCCAGTGGACGGATGATTCGAACGACACCCTGGTCTACCGCTTCGAGCGGCAAGGCAACGAAATCAAGTATGGGGCCAAGCTGACCGTGCGCGAGGGTCAGGTCGCGGTCTTCGTCAACGAGGGCCAGATCGCCGATACGTTCCAGCCGGGTATGTACGAGCTGAAAACCAACAACCTGCCGATCCTGTCCACCTTGCAGGCGTGGCAGCACGGTTTCGAAAGCCCGTTCAAGGCCGAAGTGTACTTTTTCAGCACCCGCCGCTTTACCGACCTCAAGTGGGGCACCCAGAACCCGGTGATGCTGCGCGATCCCGAATTCGGACCGATCCGGCTGCGGGCCTTCGGCAGCTACACGATCCGGGTCAAGGACGCGCCGACCTTCCTGCGCGAAATCGTCGGTACCGACGGCCGCTTCACCACCGACGAAATCACCCACCAGTTGCGCAACATGGTGGTGTCGCGCTTCGCCAACATCCTCGGTCAGTCGAAGATTCCGGCGCTGGATCTGGCCGGCAACTACGACCAGCTCGGCCAGTTCCTGCAACAACGCATCGCGCCGGAATTCGAGGCGGTCGGGCTGGAACTGCCCAGTCTGCTGGTGGAAAACATTTCGCTGCCCAGGGAGGTCGAGGCAGCGCTGGACAAGCGCTCCAGCATGGGCATCGTCGGCAATCTCGACCAGTACACCCAGTTTCAGGCGGCCGAAGCCCTGCGCGATGCCGCGGCCAATCCGGGCGGCGGCTCGGAGGCGCTGAATATGGGGCTGGGACTGGCGATGGCCCAGCGGCTGAACGAAACACTGGCGCGTCCGCCGCAACCCTCGCCCGCGTCCCAAACGGCGCCGATGCCCCCTCCCCCGCTGCCCGGCGCCAAACCCTACTTCGTCGCCCTGAACGGCCAGCAGGCCGGGCCGTTTGCGATGGAGGAGTTGCAGCGCCAGGCGCAAAGCGGCCAGTTGAACCGCGCCACGCTGGTATGGGCCCAGGGCATGGCTAACTGGACCCAGGCTGGCGAGGTGGCGGAACTGAACGCGCTGTTCGCCCATCTGCCACCGCCGCTGCCGGGAGCTTGATGAGCTTTCAGCCATGAATCGGGTGTTTTTCCCCTCCTTGGCAAGGAGGGGTGGCGCACAGCGCCGGGGTGGTTTGATTCCGGCGGCTACCTGATTATTTTGTTGAAGACCATAAAGTTCCCTCTTCCTCTGGGAAACAGGGGTTGGAGTTGAAGTCTTTTTTGCAACCGCAACAATGAGAGGAGATCACCATGGGACTGTTTGATTTCGTCATCAACCAGGGTAAGAAGCTGTTCGGCGCCGGCGACGATCCCGCCGCCAAGATCAAGGAGGAAATCGAGGCCTCCAATCCGGGCGTCAAAAATCTGGATGTCCAATTCAAGGACGGCCAGGTCCAGCTTTCGGGGGACGCCATTACTCCGGAAGCCATGGAAAAAGCCGTCTTGCTGGCGGGCAACGTGCAAGGCGTCGCTGGGGTTTCCGCCGATCAGTTGAAAGCCCCGCCGCAGACCGGCAAGGTGGAGTATTACGTGATCCAGTCGGGCGATACCCTGTCGTCCATCGCCAAGAAATTCCTGGGCAACGCTTC
>JAGTSD010000419.1 GCA_018262135.1 Pseudomonadota bacterium
TATCGTCAGTCAGTTGAGGGGACGATCCATGGTTATTCATATCCAATACTTCGCCAGTCTGCGCGACCGGTTGGGCCGGGCCGAGGATCGGCTGGACGCGGTCGGCGAACTCACCGTCGCTGACGTCTGGGCCGCGCTGTGGCCGGACACGCCATGGCCGCCAAACACGCTGACGGCGGTCAATATGGAATACGCCAGCCCAGAGCAGATGGTGCGCGATGGCGACGAGGTGGCGTTCTTTCCACCGGTGACGGGAGGTTAGGGCGTGAAGATCGAATTGCGGGCAGCGCCCTTTGACCCACTGCTGGAACTCGGGTTTTATCAATCGGGCCTGGACGAACGCTTGCCGGGGCAGTACGGCGCGACGGCGATCTTCATCGGCACGATGCGCGACTCCAACCAAGGTGAAGCCGTGCGCGGGATGACGCTGGAGCATTATCCTGGCATGACCGAGCGGCATCTCCAGCGCATCGTCGAACATGCCGCGACCGAGTGGCCGTTGCTGGACGCGCTGGTGCTACACCGGGTCGGTGCTTTGCGGCCCAACGATCCTATCGTGCTGGTGGCGGTCTGGTCGGCGCACCGGGCGGCGGCATTCGCGGCCTGCCAGTTCATCATGGAGGAACTCAAGTCAAAAGCGCCGTTCTGGAAGCGCGGAAACCGCCGATGGACCACGCTGGGTGGAGCACAACACGCCGGGTTGAGCGTCCGCGGCGCGGGTGTGTTCCGGTGGGCTATCCGTTATGCTGCATCGATGAACGAACCTGCCCCCAACCCTCTCATTGCCCGCCGCTTCCGGGGTTTTCTGCCGGTCATCGTGGATGTCGAGACTGGCGGCATCAACGCCCAAACCGACGCCCTGCTGGAAATCGCCGCCGTGATCGTGCGCATGGATTGGCAAGGCGATCTGCATCCCGCCGGCACGCTGGCCCATCACGTGCAACCTTTCCCTGGCGCGCGGCTGGACCCCGCTTCGATGGCGGTGAACCAAATCGATCCCGATCATCCGTTCCGCTTCGCCGTGCCGGAACGGGAAGCGTTGGAGGCCATTTTTCGGGAAGTGCGCCGGGAAATGCGGGAAACCGGCTGCACCCGCGCCATCCTGGTCGGCCACAACTCCTTTTTCGATTTGGGGTTCCTGAACGCGGCGGCGGCCCGCGCCAAGGTCAAGCGCAATCCGTTTCACCCCTTCAGCAGCTTCGACACGGTGTCGCTGGCCGGGCTGGCCTACGGCCAGACCGTGCTGGCCCGGGCGCTCCAGGCGGCGGGCATTCCATGGAACGAGCGCGAAGCGCATTCGGCGATTTACGATGTCGAACGCACGGCGGAACTGTTCTGCCAGATTGTCAACCGCTGGAAGGACATGGGCGGTTGGGCGCCGGCGGACGATTAACTCGCCGTCTCGAACTCATACGGCAGCGGTTCCAGCCGGAGTTCTGGTCCATGGACATCCCCCAGTTGCAGTACGCCCTGTTCCGCGCACTCGATCAGCGCCACCGCCAGCACGGCATAGCCGCCGTCTGGGTGGCGGCAGGCGTCGGCCAGTTGGCCGGCGCTCTGGCTGGGGTCGGCCTGGGGCGAGAACAGGGGGTCGCCGGGCTGGGGTGGGGTCGGGCTATCCACGCGCGCCAAATACATTCGCCGCTTCAGCTTGCCCAGATAATGGGTGCGCGCCACGATCTCCTGCCCGGTGTAACAGCCCTTCTGGAAGCTGATCCCGTCCAGCAGTTGCAGGTTGAGCATTTGCGGCACGAACGCTTCCACGGTTGCGGGGTAGATGGTCGGCGTTCCCGTCAGGATGTCCAGCAACCGCCACGGTTCGGCGCCGGTGAAGATGACGTCGGCATCGAGCGCGGTCCAGAGGGTTTGGAGTTCCCGCCGCGGGCCGTGCAACTCGAAACGCGGCGTTGGCCCGGACAGACGGATTACGGTGATGGCCGGCGCATCAGCCGGCGCATGAAGGACCCCGTTCGCTGCTTCCGGCGCTGCGCCCAGGATTTTCGTTAGCAGGGCGGCGGCGTTCGGTCCGGCAACCCCGATCCGCACCAAACTGTCGCTGGCGTCCTCCAGCGTGGTTTTGGCCCGCAGTACGTATTTGCGCAGCCGGGTCAGCGTCGGTTCCACCAATTCTTGCAGTAATTCCAGATACGTAGCATCCCCGCGCCGGAACAGTCGCAAGCAGGCCAGCGCCCGGCCCTTGGGACTGCAATACGCGCCGATCAGACTGCGATCCGCCGTCACTTGCCGGACATCACAGGTTAACTGCCCTTGCAGAAACGGGTCGGTGTCGGGTCCTCGCGCGGCGATCAGGCCCCGGTCCGACAGATCGCTGCAAATAGTGCTCTGTAGCGCTGCCCACAATTCGAATTCCGGCCGACCAAAATGGATTGCCCGACCGCGCTCCAGACAGGCGCCGGATTGTTCGACAAAATCGTTCCACTCCGCGTTCATGGTTCGATGCCCGATGGTGGTTTGGGTCCGGTTGTGATCCACCGTCTTTCATTGCGTTCACAGGCGGTGATCGGCATAATAAACCCTGAAAAATATAAACCGGAATGCTCCTGTTGTGCCACAAAGGCATGACGCTTGGAGTGGCCGGTGGTCCCGTCGGCGGATGGGACCGGGATGGTCCACCACCGCCATCCATGAATCTCAAATAAAAAGTGAGCGGCATGAGCGAGAATCATCAGCAGACGACGCTGCCCGAGCAGCCCGTCGCCACCCCCGACCCCCCCCAAGACGTTAAACCGCCCGAACGCCCCAAGGAGTATGGCGGCCCCAAAGGCCCGGAGCCGACCCGCTATGGCGACTGGGAAAAGGCGGGGCGTTGCATCGACTTCTAGCCGGACGGTTCCTTCCACCGGGCAGTATTGCCGATGGGCGCGAAGTACGACTTCCAGCCGCCATTCCCCGCCATTTCTCCGGAAATCCCGCCGGCGTTCGGTTATTATTGCGTCGCACAAATTTAAAGATTTAAAGACGACCCTTCTTTTGCCACTGTGTAACGAGGAGAAACGTATGTCAGCAGCCAATAAACGGCCCTTATCGCCGTTCATGATCGGCCCCTACTACAAACCCCAAATGTGTACTGGCTGGCGGCCGCCGCGATTGGTCCCAAAGCCTACGAGCACGCCCAGGCGGTGCTGGGATCCATGCTGGGACAACTCCTGCTGTTCCTGTGGACCTGGGCGCTGTTCTATCACCTGGCCAACGGTATCCGCCACCTGTTCTGGGATGCCGGCTACGGCTTCGAGTTGCCAGACGCCACCAAATCCGGCTGGGCCGTGGTGTGGTCCTCCATCATCCTGACCTTTCTGTGCTGGCTGATCGCCGCGCCCTGAGGAGAGACATCCCATGAGCATTCGCACCCCGCTCGCCCACGTTCGCGGTCTGGGCACCGCCAAAGACGGCACTCACCACTGGTGGGTGCAGCGCGTCACCTCCGTCGCCCTCGTGCCGCTGGTGCTGTGGTTTGTGATTTCACTGCTGGGGGTTTCCCACGCCGATTACGAGACGTTCCAGCACTGGCTGGGCAATCCGTATCGAGCCGGCCTGATGGTGGCCCTGCTCGTCGCGGTGTTCTATCACGCCAGTCTGGGCATGCAGGTCATTTACGAGGACTACGTCCGGCCGGAAGGCGCCAAGGTCGTCGCGGTGCTCATCACGCAGTTCGTTTTATTCCTGCTGGGCGCCATTTCCATCGTCGCCGTGCTCAAGGTCGCACTGGCCTGACGCCCACCACCGGAGGCTGAGGTTTCATGTCCAACGCATACAAACTTGTTCATCATAATTACGATGTGGTCGTGGTCGGCGCTGGCGGCGCGGGCCTGCGCGCCACTTTCGGCATGGCCCAGAAGGGGCTGAAAACGGCTTGCCTGACCAAGGTGTTCCCCACCCGCAGCCATACCGTGGCGGCCCAGGGCGGCATGTCGGCGGCGCTCGGCAACATGGGGCAAGATCTGTGGCAGTGGCATATGTATGACACCGTCAAGGGCTCCGACTGGCTCGGCGACCAGGACGCCATCGAATACATGTGCCGCGAGGCGGTCCCAGCGGTGATCGAACTGGAGCACTATGGCGTCCCGTTCTCCCGCACCGAGGAAGGCAAGATTTACCAGCGGCCGTTCGGCGGCATGACCACCAATTACGGTGAAGGCACTGCGCAGCGCACCTGCGCCGCCGCCGACCGCACCGGCCACGCCATTCTGCACACCCTGTACCAGCAGGCGCTCAAGCACAACGCCGAATTCTTCATCGAGTACTTCGCGCTGGATCTGATCCTGGACGACGCCGGCGTCTGCCGGGGCGTGGTGGCCTGGGATCTGGCCGACGGCACGCTGCATGTGTTCAATGCCCATCAGACCGTGCTGGCCACCGGCGGCTACGGTCGCGCCTATTTCTCCGCGACCTCCGCCCACACCTGCACCGGCGACGGCAACGGCATGGTGCTGCGCGCTGGCCTGCCCTTGCAGGACATGGAATTCACCCAGTTTCATCCCACCGGCATCTACGGCTCCGGCTGTCTGATGACCGAAGGCTGTCGCGGCGAAGGCGGCTACCTGACCAATTCTAATGGCGAGCGCTTCATGGAGCGCTACGCGCCGAACGCTAAGGATCTGGCGTCCCGCGACGTGGTCAGCCGCTCCATGACGATTGAAATCCGCGAAGGGCGCGGCGTCGGCGAGCACAAGGATCATATCTACCTGCATCTCGAACACCTCGGCCCCGAAGTCATCAACGAGCGGCTGCCGGGCATCGCCGAGACCGCCCGCATCTTCGCCGGCGTGGACGTGACCAAGGAACCCGCGCCGGTGCTGCCGACCGTGCATTACAACATGGGCGGCATCCCGACCAACTATCACGGCGAAGTCGTCATCCTCAAGGATGGCAACCCCGATACCGTGATCCCCGGCCTGATGGCCATCGGCGAGGCGGCCTGCGTGTCGGTGCATGGCGCCAACCGTCTGGGCTCCAACTCGCTGCTCGACATCGTGGTGTTTGGCCGCGCCGCCGCCATCCGTTGCGCCGAGCTGGTCCAGCCCAACAGTCCGCACGGCGCGGCGCCGCAAGCGGCGATGGACCAGATCGTCGCCCGTTTCGACGGGCTGCGTCACGCCAAGGGCGAGAACCCGACCGCCAGTTTGCGGATGCGGATGCAGCGCACCATGCAGAATCACGCGGCGGTGTTCCGTACTGGCGAGACCATGGCCGAGGGCATCAAGCTGTTGGAAGAAGTCCACGACGGCTTCGAGCACATCGGCGTCAGCGACCGGGGCCTGGTCTGGAATTCCGATCTGGTCGAGACGCTGGAACTGGACAACCTGCTGGGTTGCGCGATGGTGTCCATCAAGTCGGCGATCAACCGGCCCGAAAGCCGTGGCGCGCACGCCCGCGAGGACTATCCGGATCGCGACGACGAGAACTGGATGAAGCACACCCTGGCGTGGCTGGGTCCCAAGGGCGAGGTCACCATCGATTATCGTCCGGTTCACACCTACACCTTGACCAACGAGGTGGAATACATTCCGC
>JAGTSD010000420.1 GCA_018262135.1 Pseudomonadota bacterium
GCCGATGCCGCGCACGGGCTGTCCGGGCAGATCATTTCGGACGGCGGCTGCACCTGTGCGGGCGATGTCGCCAAGGCGTTCGGGGCGGGCGCGGATTTTGTGATGCTGGGCGGGATGCTGGCCGGGCATGACGAGGGCGGCGGGGAGATCGTCGAGCAGGATGGGCAGCGTTGCGTCCAGTTCTACGGGATGAGCTCGAAAACGGCGATGGAGAAGTATAGCGGCGGCGTAGCCGAGTACCGTGCTTCGGAGGGGAAGACCGTGATCGTGCCGTATCGGGGGCCGGTGGAGGAAACAGTAAGAGACCTGCTGGGGGGTCTACGGTCGGCCTGTACCTACGTCGGCGCCGGACAACTCAAGGAACTGACCAAGCGCACGACCTTCGTGCGGGTCGCGGAACAGCACAATCCAATTTTCGATGAGTGAGCCATGGAAGTCGAAAGGATAGGGCCGCTATTAGCGGCGGTGCGCGAAAAGACGCCGCTGGTGCACAACATCACTAATTTCGTAGTGATGAACAATACGGCAAACGCCCTGCTGGCGCTGGGCGCGTCGCCGGCGATGGTTCACGCTCTCGACGAGGTGGAGGATTTCGTCGCGCTGAGCCAGGCGCTGGTCGTCAACATCGGTACGCTGTACTCAGAGCAGATCGCGGCGTGCAAGCTGGCCGCCTCACGCGCCCAGGCGGCGGGCGTACCCTGGATTCTCGACCCAGTGGGAGTAGGGGCGACCCCGTACCGGCGGGCGGCAGCAAGCGCGCTGGCGCGGTTGCGACCGAACGTGATTCGCGGCAATGGCTCGGAAATCCTGACGCTGGCGCAACAGACCCAGGCCAGGCAGGGCAGGGGAGTGGACAGCCTGCAAGGTTCGGATGCCGCTGTGGAGGCGGCGCGAACACTGGCCAAGAAAACTGGAGCGGTCATTGCCGTGACCGGCGCGGTGGATTACGTGACCGATGGCAAGCAACTGGCGGAAATCCATAACGGTCATCCGCTGATGGTGCGGGTGACCGGGCTGGGCTGCTCGGCCACAGCGATCATCGGGGCGTTTCTGGCGGTGGAGAGCAATGCGTTCGCGGCCACGGTGGCGGGACTGACCGTGTTCGGCGTGGCGGGGGAGCTTGCGGCGGAGTGGGCGGCGGGGCCGGGAAGCTTGCAAGTGGCGTTGCTGGACGCGCTGTATGCACTGGATGAAGCGACGCTGGTCGCACGGGCAAAAATAAGAGCTTAAGCGCGGCAAGCACCAGGCTCGGGAAAAAGCCTGATGCCTTCCGCCCTCGCTTTAGCGCGGCAACTCCGAGCTGCCCATCAGATACTCATCCACCGCGCGGGCGCACTGCCGGCCTTCGCGGATGGCCCAGACCACCAGCGACTGGCCGCGCCGCATGTCGCCGGCGGCAAAGATCTTGTTGACCGAGGTTTGGTAGTCGTTTTCCCCGGCGCGAATATTGCCGCGCGGGTCCAGCGCCACGCCCAGCTCTTCCAGCATTCCGGCGTGAACCGGATGAACAAAACCCATCGCCAGCAGCACCAGATCGGTTTTGATCTCGAACGCGCTGTTGGGGATTTCCACCATGGTTTGTCGGCCGTTGCTGTCGCGCCATTCCAGCCGCGCGAGTTGCATCGCGGTCACCGCGCCGTCCTGGCCGACGAACTGTTGGGTGGTCACCGCCCAGTCCCGTTCGCAGCCTTCCTCGTGCGAAGAGGAGGTGCGCAGCTTCAGCGGCCAGTTGGGCCAGGTCAGCAGCTTGTTCTCGTGCAACGGCGGCTTGGGCATGATTTCCAGTTGGGTCACGGAACGCGCACCCTGGCGGATCGAGGTACCGACGCAGTCGGAACCGGTATCGCCGCCACCGATGACCACCACGTCCTTGTCGGTCGCCAGGATATCCTCGCTGGCGATTTTCACGCCCGCCACCCGCCGGTTTTGCTGGGTCAGGAAATCCATGGCGAAGTGAATGCCACGCAGGTCGCGGCCTGGCGCGTTCAGATCGCGTGGTTGCTCGGAGCCGCCGGCCAGCGCCACGGCGTCAAATTCGGCCAACAGCGCGCGGGCCGAAATATCCACGCCGACGTGGCTGTTGGGTCGGAATTCCACACCCTCGGCCCGCATCTGCGCCAAGCGGCGATCGATCAGCCAGGTTTCCAGCTTGAAGTCGGGAATGCCGTAGCGCAGCAGGCCGCCAATGCGGTCGTTCTTTTCGAATACCACCACGTCATGGCCCGCCCGCGCCAGTTGCTGGGCACAGGCCAAGCCAGCGGGACCGGAGCCGATCACCGCCACCCGCTTGCCGGTGCGGTGGGCGGCGATTTGCGGCTTGACCCAGCCTTCGGCCCAACCCTTGTCGATGATGGCGCACTCGATGTCCTTGATCGTCACCGGCTGGTTGTTGAAGTTAAGGGTGCAGGACGCCTCGCACGGGGCCGGACAGATCCGGCCGGTGAACTCCGGGAAGTTGTTGGTGGAGTGCAGCACCTCCAGCGCCTCGCGCCAATTGCCGCGATACACCAGATCATTCCAGTCAGGAATGATGTTGTGGACCGGACAACCTTGATGGCAGTAGGGAATGCCGCAGTCCATGCAACGGGCGGCCTGTTCGCGAAC
>JAGTSD010000421.1 GCA_018262135.1 Pseudomonadota bacterium
TAATTTTCTGTCTGATTTTCTGGATTTTTGTCATCGAAAGACTTAGCCGTCCTGTCCACCAGCCGCACGTCCAATACCTTCAGGTCAGGGGCCTGCGGGATGCGCGCAGCCCGGGGTCGAGCAGCAGTGTCAGCGGCGGGTTTTCGGCCATGCATGCCCGTTACTTAGAGGGTCGGTCGGGAGGGGTCAGGCTCAAAGCTGATCCTGAGCCGTGTCCCCGTCGCCTTGGCGATTCGTTTGAGGGTACGCGCTTCGCTTCAATCAAGGCCGATGCCAGCGCGAACTCCTTCTCCATAGCGTCGTAGGCCACCCGATACGCCGGGTCCTCCATCCATTTCGTATGCAAGTCTCTAATCTGGGTCATTCCTGCATCTCTTGCACCCGCTTCAGGGCCAGTTCGATTACCACCCCGGCGGCGGGGCAAGCGGATCCAGGGACCGGGCCGACGAGCCGGCGAGACGCAACCGCCGCCGTTTCCCGATCAGTGGAGTTCGACCGTGAAGGTGAGCGTCGCCTCCCTACCAAGGGGCCGCGGGCGCTGCACCACCACCGGGAGCCGCTGGCCCGGCGAGCGGTCGAGCAGGGCGATGTGGACATCCGCCGGGCTCGCCACCGGCTGATCGCCGATCCGTACCAGCCGGTCACCCGCCCGCACGCCGGCTGCCCGCGCGCCGCCGCCGGCCTCGACGCTCAGCAGCGGAACGCCGGAAGCCTCGCTCCGCTCGCCGAGCCTGACGCCCAGCTTCCCTGCCGCCGGCAGGTCCTCAGGCTTGGGGAAGAGCAGATAGTCCGCCGCCGCCGGGTCCAGGTCCCGCCCGCGACCGTTCACCAGGATGGCGGCCGGCGCCGGGACGCGGCGCCCCAGCCGCTTGGGGATGCCCAGACCGTACTCGACATGCCCGACCCCGGCCAGGATGACCAGGGTCCGCTGCGGGTGCTCGGTCAGATAGCGGGCGGCGCGCTCGGCCATGCCTTCGTCCCACAGAAGCTGAACGTCCAGGAAGCGCTCGAAGGCCTGTTGCTCCTGGCCGGGATGTTGATCGAAAACCGCCCTGAGCCGCGTCTCATAAACGCGGTCGGTCCGGTCTATCGCCTCCGGAAGCTGCGCCCGTTCCGCCGCGTTCAGACCGGCGATGCCGACCTGCCCCACCCGGCTGGTGAGTTCGACCGCCAGATTCAGCGCGATCACGGGAATCCGCTGGTCGCGGGCGTAGCGCAGGATCGGCCGGTAGAGCCGGTAATCGAAGCCCCAGCGCTCGAAGTAGCGGGTCCGGCGCAGCAACTCGGCCTCGTCGCTCTCCCCGGCGAGGTAGGCATCGAGCGCGGCCTGGTCCGGCTGGCGGAAGCATTCCAGGCCGATGGCCAGGTCCTGACCGCGCCGCTTCAGACCCTCGATCACCTGGAGCTGGCTGAGGTGATCCTCGTAGCGGTCGTGAATCTCGCCGACGAAGACCACCCGGCGGTCGGCGATGGTATCGAGGAGGCGCTCCAGATCGGTGACTGCGAGGCTTGCAATGACCGGGATCGGGGACTGGGGAGCGGCCATAGCGGTGGCTGGCAGCGGCTCGGCGGCAGCCAGCGGCGCTGGCATGAAACCAGGCGCGATGCCCCCCAGGAGGGCGAGCAGCGCGGCGGGGCGACAGGAACGGATCGGGATCATGGCACTCCTCTTCGGGGGTGATGGCCGCGCCGAACCGCATCAATGGCGGCTGGAACACGGAGCGGAGTACCATTATGCGCCGATGCCGCCCGCCCCCGCCACGCGCGCCCCACCCGAGACCCGACCCGCCATGTCCACCCTGCCCAAGCCCGTTCCCCTGCTGGCGCTGATCGCTGCGCTGGCGCTGTTCCCGGCGCCGGTGCGACCGGCTGAACTGCCGGTCGTGGATCACGTCCTGGACGTTCACCTCGACCCGGCGGCGGGCGAGCTGCGCGTCACCGACCGCCTGACCCTGCCACCGGGGCGCACCATGGTTGACCTGCTGCTCCATCGGGACCTGGCGCCACGGGTCCTGGCCGGCCAGGCGACCCTGGAGCGGCGGGGCCGGGACCGCCATCTGGAAACCTTGCGGCTGCGGCTGGCCCCCACCGCCGCCGGCACAGTCACCCTGAGCTATGGCGGCGCGATCCGCCACGGCCTGACCACCGTCGGCGAAGGCATGGGCCGGGAACGCCAGGAGACTGCCGGGATCATCGGCCCCGAGGGAGTGTTCCTGGACGGAACCAGCGGCTGGTATCCCCGCCTCCCCAGCGCCCGGCAGCGCCTCGCGTTGCGGGTCACGCTGCCGTCGCAGGGGGCCGGCCCGGAGCAGCCGGAGTTCGCCGGCTCGGCCTGGACCGAAACCCAGCCCCAGGACGACCTCTATCTGGTGGCGGCGCCCTTCACCCGCTATCACGAGTCGGCCGGGGCCGGCATCGAGGCCCAGGTGTGGCTGTGCGCCCCCGATGCCGACCTGGCGGCCCGCTACCTCGCCGCCACCCGCGACTACCTGGACCTCTACGGACGGCTGATCGGCCCCTACCCCTACGCCAAGTTCGCCCTGGTCGAGAACTTCTGGGAGACCGGCTACGGGATGCCCTCCTTCACCCTGCTGGGACCGCGA
>JAGTSD010000422.1 GCA_018262135.1 Pseudomonadota bacterium
ACAGCCTCAAGACCCTGGCCCCGTAAACGGGATGCCCTCTGGAACGTCACCCCCGGCTGAGGACCGTTTCAGCCTTGGGTGGCGTTTTCGTATCCGACGGTGACACCATGCAGTCCGTTCTCCTGTTCACGCTGATCCTGTTAAGCATCGGTGGCTACTATCTGGGCCGCAAACGCGCGGTCGCGGTCGCCGGTGGCCACATCCGCAACCTGCACTCCCTGCCCAGCTTCTACGGTTCCTACGCGGCGCTGTGGTGCGGTCTGCCGGCGCTGATCGTGTTCGCGGTCTGGGCGACGCTGCAACCGAGCGTCATCATCGACCTGGTCGTGGCCGGCCTGCCGCCGGAACTGCGCGATCTGCCGCCGGACCGGTTGAATCTGGTGGTCAACGACCTCAAGAACCTGATCAGCGGCAACATCGTGTCCAGCACGCCCGACCCGGCCATGCTGGAAGCCGCTAACCGCTACCGGAACTTGCAAGTCATCGGCAATGCGTCGCTCTGGGTCGTGGTCGTGACCCTCGCCATCGCCGGCGTCGCCTATGCCTGGCGCGCCATTTCCCCCACCCTGCGCGCCCGCAACCGGGTGGAGAAGATCGTCAACCTGTTCCTGATCGCCAGTTCGACCGTCGCCATCTTCACCACTATCGGCATCGTGCTGTCGGTCGTGTTCGAGTCCCTGCTGTTTTTCCGCCAGGTGCCGATCACTGAATTCCTGTTCGGCTTGCAGTGGAGCCCGCAAACCGCGTTGCGCGCCGATCAGGTCGGCTCCTCCGGTGCGTTCGGTTCGGTGCCGCTGTTCGCCGGCACCCTGCTGATTTCCGGTATCGCCATGCTGGTCGCCGTGCCCATCGGCCTGATGTCGGCGCTGTTCCTGTCCGAGTATGCCACCCCCAAATTCCGCGCCCTCGCCAAGCCGGCGCTGGAAATTCTGGCCGGCATCCCGACCGTGGTTTACGGCTTCTTCGCCGCCCTGACCGTCGCCCCGCTGATCCGCGAGATCGGCACCGCCCTGGGCATGCACGTCGCCTCGGAAAGCGCGCTGGCCGCCGGGCTGGTGATGGGCATCATGATCATTCCCTTCGTCTCCTCGCTGTCGGACGACGTGATCAACGCCGTACCGCAGGCGATGCGCGACGGTTCCTATGCGCTGGGCGCGACGCGGTCGGAAACCATCAAGCGGGTGCTGCTGCCCGCCGCCCTGCCCGGTATCGTCGGCAGCATCCTGCTGGCCGTGTCCCGCGCCATCGGCGAAACCATGATCGTAGTGATGGCCGCTGGCCTGTCGGCCAATCTGACCGCCAATCCGCTGGAGGCGGTGACCACCGTCACGGTGCAGATCGTGACCCTGCTGACCGGCGACCAGGAGTTCGACAGCCCCAAAACCCTGGCCGCTTTCGCCTTGGGCCTGATGCTGTTTGTGGTCACGTTGATCCTCAACATCATCGCCCTGCATGTGGTGCGCAAGTACCGGGAGCAGTATGAATAACCCAACCACTCACTTTCTGTTCCTTTCCGTGCCTTCCGTGTTTTCCGTGGACAGCAGGGAACCCGTATGAACAAGCCCACCGCTACCCCCACCGTGCCAGCAGCCCCCAACCGGGACATCAAGACCATCGTCAACGCCGGCCTGAAACGCCGGCACGCGGCTGAACGGCACTTTCGCTGGTACGGGCTGATCGCCATCAGCCTGGGACTGGCCTTTGTGGTGTTGATGTTCGCCAACATCATCGGCAAGGGCTATCCGGCGTTCTGGCAGACCTACGTCCAGGTGCCCATCAAGTTCGATGCCGCCGTGCTCGACCCGGACGGCAAGCGCGATCCGCAAACGCTGGCCAATGCCGATTACGCCGCGCTGGTGCGCGCCGGGATGCGCCAACTGTTCCCCGACGTGCAGGGACGACTGGAGTTGCGCGCGCTCTACGGTCTGGTCAGTTCTGACGCGGCGTACGAACTACAACGCCGGGTGCTGCAAACCCCTGCCCTGATCGGCGCCGAACAGGAACTCTGGCTACTGGCCTCTGCCACCGTGGATACCCTGGTCAAGGGCAACATCAACCGCGCGCTCGATGAATCCGAACGGCCGATCAAGGACAATCAGATCGAATGGGTGGACAAACTGCAAGCCGCCGGCAAGATCGAGAAGCAATTCAACGCCGTTCTGTTCCGTAGCGGCGACTCCCGCGAACCGGAACAGGCGGGTATTCGCGGCGCGCTGATGGGTTCCTTCTACACCCTGCTGGTGACGTTCCTGCTGTCGTTCCCGATTGGGGTGGCGACGGCGGTGTATCTGGAGGAATTCGCCCCCAAGAACCGCTGGACCGATCTGATCGAGGTCAACATCAACAACCTGGCGGCAGTGCCATCCATCGTGTTCGGCCTGCTGGGGCTGGCAGTGTTCATCAATTTCTTCGGCCTGCCCCGCTCCGCGCCCCTGGTCGGCGGGCTGGTGCTAAGCCTGATGACGTTGCCGGTGATCATCATCGCCGGCCGCGCCGCCCTGACCTCGGTGCCGCCGTCCATCCGCGAGGCGGCGCTGGGCATGGGCGCGTCCAAGCTGCAAATGGTGGGACATCACGTGCTGCCGCTGGCCATGCCCGGCATGGCTGATGATCGGCATGGTCGCCTTCATCGTGGACGTGCCCAAGAGTTTCATGGACCCCTCCACCGTCCTCCCGGTGCAAATCTACCTCTGGTCCGACCTGCCGGAGCGCGCGTTCGTGGAACGGACCTCGGCCGCGATCATGGTGCTGCTGGCGTTCATGATCCTGATGAATGGCCTGGCGATCCTGCTGCGCAAGCGCTTCGAACGGCGCTGGTAAGCGCTCCGACCGACTTCGCCGCTCACCCTTCATAAACTTAAGGAATTACCGCCCTCATGAGCACGACCGCACTCGAAACCAAGGTCGCCCTGGACCGGGCGCTCAACCTCGACACCGCGCCCCGCAAGCAGTCCAGCGTCGAAGTGACCGACTACAACAACCGGCAAACCGTCGGCAAGATCACGGTGGACAACCCGAAAATGGTCTGCCGCGGCGTCAATGTCTACTACAGCGAAAAACACGCGATCAAGAATGTCGGCCTCGACATCGGCGCCAACGAAGTCACCGCCTTCATCGGCCCGTCCGGCTGCGGCAAGTCCACCTTCCTGCGCTGCCTGAACCGGATGAACGACACCATCCCCATCTGCCGCGTCACCGGGCAGATCAAACTGGACGAGGACGACATCTACGACAAGAGCATCGACGTGGTGCAACTACGGGCGCGGGTCGGCATGGTGTTCCAGAAACCCAATCCCTTTCCCAAGTCCATTTTCGAGAACGTCGCCTACGGCTTGCGGGTGCGCGGCGAACGCAACAAGCGTGTCATCGAGGAAAAGGTGGAACAGGCGCTGCGCGGGGCGGCGCTGTGGGACGAGGCGAAAGACCGGCTCCATCAGCTGGCGTTCAACCTGTCAGGAGGGCAGCAACAGCGGATGTGCATCGCGCGTGCGCTCGCAACCGATCCCGAGATACTCCTTTTCGACGAACCGACTTCGGCACTGGATCCCATTGCCACTGCGAGCATCGAAGAATTGATCCACGAACTGAAGGAAAAGTTGACCATACTGATTGTTACCCACAATATGCAGCAGGCGGCGCGCGTTTCGGATTACACGGCCTACATGTACCTGGGCGAGCTGATGGAGTTCGGCGTCACCGACGAACTGTTCATCAAGCCCAAGCGCAAGGAAACCGAGGACTACATCACCGGTCGCTTCGGCTGAGTGCAAAGGGGGTTACGGCAATGGTTCAGAGTGAACATCTTTCCAAGCAATTCGACAGCGACCTCGATGCGCTGCGTACGCGCGTGCTGCAGATGGGCGGGCTGGTCGAAGCGCAGGTTCTTGGGGCCATTGACGGCTTT
>JAGTSD010000423.1 GCA_018262135.1 Pseudomonadota bacterium
TGGCGACGCCGGTGGTGCCACCAGTGTATTGCAGAAACGCCAGATCATCGTGATCGAGCGGCACGTCCGTCAGCGTCCTGCCCACCCCCTCGCGCAGCGCCTGATTGAACGGGATCGCGCCGGGGATTTGCCAAGCCGGGACCAGCTTCTTGACCCGCTTGACCACGAAGTTGACCAGCATCCGTTTCAAGAACGGGAACAAGTCGCCCAACTGAGTCGTGATCACCGTCTTGACCGAAGTCTTGTCCAGGACTTCCTGCAGGGTGTGGGCGAAGTTCTCGAGGATGACGATGGCGGTCGCGCCGGAATCCTTGAGCTGATGTTCCAGTTCGCGGGGCGTGTACAGGGGATTGACATTCACCACGATCAAGCCCGCCCGCAGGATGCCGAACAGTGCGACCGGATATTGCAGGATATTGGGCATCATGATGGCGACCCGCTCGCCCTTGCCCAAACCGAGAGTTTGTTGCAGCCAGGCCCCGAACGCGCGGCTGAGCTGGTCAATGTCCCGATATCGCAGGGTCACACCCATATTGGAATAGGCCGGCTGATCGGCGAATCGCTGGCAGCTTTTTTCCAGAATGTCCTTCAGCGAGGTAAATTCGTTCAGGTCCACCTCGGCCGGCACGCCCGGCGGATACTCGCGCAACCAGATTTTTTCCACGTTGCCTCCTTCAGTTTTCGTTATGCCGGCCGGGCCGGACCGCTGGAAAATAGTCTAAAACTGCTCACAATTAAATGGCATGATGTTCTTTGCTTCTCCGCGTCCCGCCTACTCCCGCCTGGACCCGCGCCAGCTTTTATGAAAACCCGCGACCGCATCCTGCAAACCAGCCTGCAACTATTCAACGAACACGGCGAACCCCGCATCACCACCAATCACATCGCCGACGAACTGGACATCAGCCCTGGCAATCTCTACTACCACTTCCGTAGCAAGGATGAGATCATCGAATTATTGTTCCAGCAATTCGAGCGACGGATGGATGCCGCACTGCAAGCGCCCACGCGCCGCGTGCCGGACATGGAGGATATGTGGTTGTACCTGCACCTGGTGTTCGAGAACATCTGGGAGTACCGGTTCATCTACCGCGATCTCGACAACATCCTGAGCCGCAACAAAAAACTGCGGACCCATTTCCGCCGCATTCTGGAACGCAAGATCAACACCGCCGCTGCCATCTGCAAGGGTCTGGTGGAAGCGGGCGTCATGAACGCCACCAGCGAGGACATCGCGGCGCTGGCCCGCAACATCGCGGTGGTCGCGACCTACTGGCTGAACTTCCAGAGCGTCCGCGCCAGCGCCAGCACCGCCCCGGATGAGGGCAGCAACCTGGGTTTGGGAGTCTATCAGGTGCTATCGCTGGTCGCGCCCTTCCTGAACGGGGAGGCGCGGCGGCTGTTGCAACAGATCAGCCGCGAGTATCTGGCGTAAACGAGAAGGATGGATCTCGGCCAGCGGTGGGCCGAGGCAGAGCATGCCCACTAACGCGGGTGTCCGACAGGCGCCGAAACGATCTCCTGCAACCGGTCTAGCGCCGAATGAAGATCGCGCGCCAGTTGGCCGCGATCTTTGGATGGCGAAGCCAGGTTGGATTGCGGTGCCAACCCCCGCTGGTTGCGCAGGCCGGTGTAATAGCGCCGGTCGGGATCTTCCAGCACCTCCAGTCGCATCCGGATGCCGTGCCGGGCGAAAATCGGCTCCAGCTCGGCACGCCGGGCCAGCAAATCCTGGCGCGTGGTCTGATAGGCGTGTTCGCACACCCAGTCCCGGCCGGAGAAGCTGAACACATTGGTGAAGAACATCTTGGCGTCATCGCGGTCGGGCTCGAACAGGACGACGTCGGTATGTTCGAACTCGCTGTCGTACTTCTGCATCCCCACCTGCAGGCGGGAATGGATCAGCGCGCGGAAGGTCTGGGACAGCACCGCTGGCAACCCGCCTTCCACCAGCCGCCCTACCTGGGTGGGCCGGCCAGCCTGGACCGCCAGCCGGGCGTCGAACGGCACCAGCGGATTGAGGCACAGCAACAAATCCAGCTTTTCCTGCAAGGCCACCGAAGCGTGCATGGTTTTTTGCAAGGCGCCGTCCACGAAATAACGGCCGCCGATTTCCACCGGCGGATACAGTCCCGGCAGCGCGCTGCTGGCCTGCACCGCCCGGGAAATGGGCACGTGGTCATAGCCAGACGCGCCGAAATTCACCGATTCGCCGGTATCCAGGTCCACCGCCACCACGTACAGCTTGTTTGGCAACTGGCGAAAATCGTTGGTCCGGCCCGGACCGCTCCACATCCGGGCCAGATACTCATGGATCGGTTCGTTGTCGAAGAAGCCGGAGGGCAAGGCCTGCCCCAGCCGGGTCAGCGATTGCAGCAGGCTCAGATCGAAGGGATTTTGCAGATAGCGCCAGAACGCTTCCCACAGCAGGCGGGGCGCCGACGACAGCCGCCGCCAGTATTCGCCGAATGCCGGCATCAGAAAAATCCGCGGATCGAGCGGATGTTCCTCGGATTCGTTGCTGATGAAGATATGGCAAATCTGACCGATGGTGAGTTGGTTGGCCAGCAGCGCCGCCATCACCGCGCCGGCGCTCACGCC
>JAGTSD010000424.1 GCA_018262135.1 Pseudomonadota bacterium
TCCGCCGCCGGCGATAAAATCCATCAACCGCTGAGAGCCGATGCTACCGGGATTCAGGAGATGGAAAGCCTCGGTCAGCACCGGGATCGTCGTACAGAGCGGTTCTTCGATCACCACCAGTCGCTTGACGCACCGGTCGTGGTCGCCATCCTCCGGATCGAATAGCGCCACCAATGGCCCGGTATCTACAAGAATCATCGCGAATGTTTCCGGCGGATGACCTCGGCTATCGCCGATTTGGCCTCTCGAGCCGGCGCAACGGCGTAACCTCCAGCGCCCAAATCGAGCTGACGGAAAATCTCATAGGGTTTGCGGTATGCCTGTTCCACGATGTCGTTTTCGTAGGCGCTCAGTCCTTGTTTCAACACCTCCGAGATGGAAAGGCCGGTCATGGTTCTAACCCGGTCCAGTGTTCGTTCGGCTTCTTCGTCCAGCCGGACGGTTCTCGTACCCATGGGATTCGCTCCTTCATCGCCGTTGGAATACAAATGGTAATACAGGGCGATGCGAGCGGCAATGGGAAGTGGTCATATTCAAAGCCTCGCAACTGAAGGATGCCGTTCATGTTCCGCATCACCCAGTTCATGCAGGAAATCGCCCGGCCCACGCCGCTGACGCCCAAGCGCAATCCACCCGGCCCGGTGGTGATCTGGAATCTGGTGCGGCGCTGCAATCTGGCCTGCAAGCATTGCTACTCCATCTCCGCCGATACCGATTTCCCCGGCGAGTTGACGACCGACGAAGTGTTCGCGGTCATGGATGATCTCAAGCGGTTCCGCGTCCCGGTATTGATCCTGTCCGGCGGCGAGCCGTTATTGCGCCCGGATATTTACACCATCGCCCGCCGCGCCAAGGACCTGGGGTTCTACGTCGCCCTGTCCAGCAACGGCACGCTGATTGATAAAACCAATATCGCCCGCATCGCCGAAGTCGGTTTCGATTACGTCGGCGTCAGTCTGGATGGCATCGCCGAAACTCATGACCGCTTCCGCCGCCAGGCGGGCGCCTTCGACGCATCGCTGAACGGCATCCGTCTGTGCTGGGCGCATGGCATCAAGGTCGGGATTCGCTACACCATGACCGAGGACAACGCCCACGATCTGTTGCCGCTGCTGGGATTAGTGGAACGGGAACAGATCGACAAGTTCTATTTTTCCCACCTCAACTATGCCGGGCGCGGCAACCGCAACCGCAAGGACGATGCCCACCATCGAACCACCCGCCGGGCGATGGACCTGCTGTTCGAGACCTGCTGGCAACTGGTGCGGGAAGGCCAGCCCAAGGAATTCGTGACCGGTAACAACGACGCTGACGGGGTGTATCTGCTGTTCTGGGTGCGCCAGCGGTTCCCGGAACTGGAAGACCACATCCGGGCGAAGCTGGCGCAGTGGGGCGGCAATGCTTCCGGGGTGAACGTCGCCAACATTGACAATCTCGGCAATGTCCATCCCGATACCATGTGGTGGCATTACACCCTCGGCAACGTCCGCGAGCGGCCGTTTTCCGAGATTTGGCCGGACACGTCCGATCCGCTGATGGCCGGGTTGAAAGCCAAACCCCGTTCGGTCAAGGGCCGCTGCGGTCAGTGCCAATACTTCGATATTTGCGGCGGCAATACCCGGGTGCGCGCCCAGCAGCTCACCGGCGATCCCTGGGCCGAAGACCCCGCCTGTTATCTGGATGATGAGGAAATCGGCGTCGCGGCGGGCGGCGAACGCTTGACCGTGACCCCGTATCGAACCGCCCGCCGGAGCGCCGCGTGATGAGAAAAAATTTGCTGTTTGCCTGCTTGATGCTGCTGGGGGTTACGGCTAACGCTGCCCCCGACCCCGCCCCGCTGTACCAACAGCATTGCGTCTCCTGTCATGGCGCCGACCGTCTGGGCGGGATGGGGCCGGCGCTGCTGCCGCAGAATCTGGAACGCTTGAAGAAGCCTGAGGCGTTGAGTGTCATCACCTCCGGGCGACCCGCGACCCAGATGATGGGTTTCCAGGACAAGCTCAAGCCGGATGAGCTTCAGGCGCTGACGGACTTCGTCTACACCGCGCCGGCGGTCATGCCGCAATGGGGTGAAGCGGAAATTCGCGCCTCGCGGGTCGAGCATGTCAAGGCCGATACGCTGTCCGCCAAACCGCAATTCAGCGCCGATCCACTTAATCTGTTTGTGGTGGTAGAGGCGGGCGATCATCACGTCACCATTCTCGACGGCGACAAGCTGGAGCCGATTCACCGGTTTCCCAGCCGGTTCGCGTTGCACGGGGGACCAAAGTTCACGCCGGACGGGCGCTATGTGTTTTTTGCGTCCCGCGACGGCTGGATCAGCAAATTCGATATTTACAACCTGAAGACGACTGCCGAAATCCGCGCCGGCATCAACACCCGTAACATCGCGGTGTCGGGCGACGGGCAATGGGTGATGGCGGCCAATTACCTGCCGCAAACCCTGGTGCTGTTGAACGCGGCGGATTTGAGCCTCGACCGCATCATTCCGGTGGTCAACGCGGCCGGCAAGAGTTCGCGGGTGTCGGCGGTGTACGACGCCGCGCCGCGCAAGAGCTTCGTGGCCGCGCTCAAGGACATTCCCGAAGTCTGGGAACTGAG
>JAGTSD010000425.1 GCA_018262135.1 Pseudomonadota bacterium
CCGCAAACAAACAGGACGTCGTCCGGGCGGACCTGAAAGGCGTTGTTGAATTCGACGAAGACCTCCTGACCCCGCTCCACTGCCACCACCGCCGCGCCGGTTCGCTCGCGCACCCGCGCACGCCACGGATGCAGACCCACCAGCGCACCGGCAGCCAGTCGGACAAACTTGAGGCGCTGTTCGACCGCGACCGCCTGCTCGCCGAACAGGTGATAGGCGAGGATCTCCCCGGCCACCTGTCCCACCGACAGCGCAAAATCCGCGCCGGCCTGGTACAGCCGCGCCACGTTTGGCGCCCGGTTGACCCGGACGATGAGAGGCACTTCCGGCGCGTAGTCGCGGACTACGGCGGTAGCAAACACGCCTTCGCTGTCGTTGCTCAATGCCAGCACTACCGCGCTCGCCGCGCGCACATTCGCTCGTTCCAGCGTAGCGTGTTCGAGCACGTTACCGACGATGTCCACTCCCGGCGCGAGTTGTTCGTCGATGACGACAGTTATCTCCTTGGCGTCGCGCAGCATTTCCACGACCTTGCTGCCGACCGTGCCGTACCCCGCCACCACGATGGGACCGGTGCGGCGGATCGGCTCGGCCAGATTCTCGACCTGGGCCAGATTGGCGTTCGCGCCCACCGCGACCAGGATCGCCCCCGGTTCGATGCGCGTGTCCGGCCCGGTGGCGGCGACGAAGTTCCCGCCACGCCATTGCCCGATCACAGTCACGCCGTGGCGTTCGCGCAACCGTAAATCGCCGAGTCGTTGTCCGGCCAGCGGACTGTTGGCGCGGACCCGGAATTCCACCAGGCCCACTTGCCCGCCCAGCAGGTGGAGGCCCTCCGCCGCCGGACGAATGCGGGTGCTGGCGCGGGCCGCCAGCCCCGCGCCCAGAACGTGACTCGGCGTGAATACCGCGGACGCCCCCACCTTCATCATCGGCGGCCGGTACAGGGGATTGTCGGCAAGCGAGTAAATCGGGCCCTCGAAGCCGGTCTCACGGGCCATCAGGATACAGATGGCATTGGCGTGATCGTCGGCGTTGGTGACCACCGCCCGCGCCGATTCCACGCCCGCCAGCGCCGCTGGATTTTCATCGAGGTTGCCCAGGACCACCGGGTAACGGCGATCGCGCAACCCACGGGCCAACGCCATGTCTTCCTCGAAAATCACGAACGGGGAGCCGACCCGCTGGAATTCTTCCAGCAGGGAGTCAATCGCGGGGCCGTAGTGGTAAAACAGCACCCGCCCCGCCATGAGTGGCAACTTGCGCGGCAACCGCGCCTCGAACCGTTCCTCGAAGTAGGGCAACACGTAGACCGGGAAGATCAGGAAGACCAGAAACATGCCCATGAACTGCGTCAGCATGACGAGCAGCACCATCAACGGATGGTTCCAGCGAGCGTCGGCGCCGTAACCCGTGGTGGTCAGCGTCTCGGAGGCCCATTCCAGGCTGGCCCAGAACCCCCGTGGGTTACCCTCCAGGTAGATCATACCAAGCATGTACAGGCCGCCGAGCACGAGGACCGCCACCGGCAGGAGGGCAAGCAGCGCGAGCAGGCGCCGGGTCGAACGCGAGAACCGTTGTGGCATGTCTCGTCACTCCAGACCGGCGCCAGGATCTCAGATCTCGACCAGCGTGCCCAGTTCGACGACGCGGTTGGCGGGAATGCGGAAGAAATCGGTGGCGCTCTGGGCGTTGCGCAGCATCCAGATGAAGTAAAGCTCGCGCCACAACATCATCGGCGGCGACATTTTGGGCACCACCACTTCCCGGCTGACGAAGAACGAGGTGGTGTTGAGATCGAATTCGAGGCCCTTCGCGCCACACCCCTCCAGCGCTTCGGGAAGATTCGGCTGCTCCATGAAGCCATAGCGCACGAACACCCGATAGAAGGTATGGCCGAGATCCGCGATCTGGATCCGGTCCGCGTCCGCGACATAGGGTACTTCAGCGGTTTGGACGGTAACGAGCACATTGCGGGCATGCAACACCTCGTTATGCTTGATGTTGTGCAACAGCGCCGAGGGCGCGCCCTCCGGCCGGCTGGTCAGATAGACGGCGGTGCCGTTGACCCGCTTCAGCGCCGCCTTGTCGGTCGAGCGGATGAACTGGTCGAGGGGCATGGTCAGGTTGCCCATCTCCTGGAACAGAAGCTGCCGGCCCCGCCGCCAGGTGGTCAGCGTGGTGAAGGAGGCAATCGCGATGACGATGGGGAACCAGCCGCCTTGCAGCAATTTGATGGCGTTGGCGGAGAAGAAGGCGACATCAATCAGGAACAAAGTACCGAGCAGGAGCGCGGCCAGCCAGGGGTTCCAGCGCCAGGCGAGGATCGCGACGAAGGCCACCAGAATGGTATCGATCATCATCGTGCCGGTCACCGCGATGCCGTAGGCCGCCGCCAGATTGCTGGAGGACTGGAAGCCGAACACCAGCGCCATGACCGCGAGGTAAAGCGTCCAGTTGGTGAACGGCACGTAGATTTGGCCGGCCTCCATGTGCGAGGTATGGACGATCCGCATCCGGGGCAGGTAGCCGAGTTGAACGGCCTGCCGGGCGACCGAGAAGGCCCCCGAAATCACCGCCTGCGAGGCGATCACCGTCGCC
>JAGTSD010000426.1 GCA_018262135.1 Pseudomonadota bacterium
TGGCTGATCCCGCCAGCCGCTACCGCCGGGTCGTCGCGTCGGGACACTACGATGGCGCGCATCAGGTGTTGCTGGACAATCAGGTGCGCGCCGGCCAGCCCGGCTATCACGTGTTGACGCCGCTGCGCCTGACCGATGGCGGCGCGATTCTGGTCAACCGGGGCTGGATCGCGCTGGGCGAGTCACGCCAGGCGCTGCCGGACCTGACGGCGCCGACCGAGCCTGTAACCGTGAGTGGCTGGCTGGGGCAGCCGGCCAATCCGGGTCTGCGGCTGGGCGACGCGGCGGGCGCGGATCGCAACTGGCCGCGCGTCGTGCCCTATGTGGAATACGAGCGGTTGGCCGCGATCCTCGGCTATCCATTGCGACCGGCGCTGATTCTGCTGGAACCGGAGGCGTCCCACGGCTACGAACGCGACTGGCAACCCCGGTTCGGCGGGTTCGGCCCGGAACGCCACCGCGGTTATGCCGTACAGTGGTTCGCGCTGGCGGCGGCATTGGTGATGCTCTATTTGGCGACCCAGGTGCGCCGGTCGCCACCTTCGGAATGAACAGGGGATGAACGTCCAATTGCTGGCGATGAAAACCGGTTCGATTCCCGTCCGCTGGCGGCCACGCTTGATGCTGCTGTTCATCATCGCCTGTTTCGCGGCTCCGCTAGCGGCGGCCTGGTGGCTGGTTGGCCGCTGGCAGCCGGACGGTTCGGTCCAGCATGGCGAACTGCTGAATCCAGCGCGACCACTGTCGGCGCTCCACTTTACGCCCTGGCATGAGAATGGGCCGGATGGAATGGCATTGCGCGGTCATTGGGTGCTGGCGTATGTCGGAGCGGGGCGGGAATGCGACACGGCATGTCAAACCGCCCTGTACGACCTGCGCCAGGTGCGGCTGGCGCTGGGCAAGGACATGACGCGGGTGAAGACGGTGTTTTTGCTGGCGGATGCGCCAGTCGCCGAACTACGGCGGTGGCTGGCGACCGAACACGCGGCGATGATCGTGGGCGTCGCCGATTCCACCGTCCGGGCCGAACTGGCCGGGGCGTTCCCGACGCCGGGCGCGGCGGGTGAGTGGATCTATCTGCTCGATCCGCTGGGCAATCTGCTGATGCGCTATCCGGCTGCGGTCGAACCGCGTGGAATGCTTGAGGATTTGCAACGGCTGTTGCGTCTGTCCAAGATCGGATGAACGGGATGCGGGCGATCATTTTTCATCGTTTAGCTTGGGCCGCGCTGGCGCTGACCTTCATCGTGGTGATGCTGGGCGCCTACGTGCGGCTGTCGGACGCTGGACTGGGTTGCCCGGACTGGCCGGGTTGCTACGGGCGGCTGGCTGTTCCCGACCAGCCACATCAGATCGCCGAGGCCAACGCCGCCTGGCCCCACCGCCCGGTGGAGCCGGCCAAGGCCTGGAAGGAAATGATCCATCGCTATGGCGCCGGGACGCTGGGCTTGCTGGTGCTGGCCTTGGCGGTGCTGGCCTGGCGGAATCGGCGCGATCCCGCTCAGCCGGTCGCCCTGCCGCTGGTGCTGCTGGGGCTGATCGGCTTCCAGTCCCTGTTGGGGATGTGGACCGTGACCTGGCAGTTGAAGCCAATAGTGGTCATGGGTCATCTGCTGGGCGGGCTGACGACGCTGGGTTTATTGGCCTGGCTGGTGCTGCGTCAAGGCCGCCGCGACCCTCTTGCTCTGAACCCCTCTCCCCGCCCGGAGGCAGAGGGAGCTGAACTGCGCCGTTACGCGCTGCTGGGACTGGCGTTGCTGATCGTGCAAATTGCCCTGGGCGGCTGGACCAGCGCCAATTACGCTGCCCTGGCCTGCCCGGATTTCCCAACCTGTCAGACGTACTGGTGGCCGCCGATGGATTTCCGCGAGGCGTTCGCGCCGTGGCGGGGACTCGGCGTGTCCTACGAGGGTGGGGTGCTGGCCAACGACGCCCGGGTGACCGTTCACATGATGCACCGGCTGGGCGCGCTCGTCGTGGCGTTGTACCTGGGCTGGCTAAGTGGACGCTTGATTGCCGCTGCCCGCGCCCACGCCTTGCGACGCTTCGGTGTCGCGATTGCCGTTCTGCTGGCCATTCAGCTTGGCCTGGGGATCGCCAACGTTTTACTGCATCTGCCGCTGCCGGTGGCGGTGGCGCACACCGGCGGCGCCGTGCTGCTGTTATTGTCCCTGGTGACGCTCAACCATTTGCTTCGACGGGAGACTTCCTTATGACGATGATCGCGATTCAGACTTTGCACGCTGGCGTCCGTCGCCATTGGCGCGACTATCTGGAATTGACCAAACCCAAGGTCGTCGCCCTGATCACCTTCACCGCCATGGTCGGCATGCTGCTGGCAACGCCGGGGCGGGCGCCATGGGAGGTTCTGCTGTTCGGTTCGCTGGGCATCGCGCTGCTGGCCGGCTCCGCCGCCGCACTCAATCATCTGGCGGACCGGCGCATCGACGCCCAGATGGCTCGCACCTGTCGCCGGCCGCTGCCGAGCGGCCATCTGGAAACCGGGCAGGTGCTGGGCTTCGCGCTGCTGATCGGCGCGCTCGGTCTGAGCCTGCTGCTGGCTTTCACCAACCCGCTGACCGCCGTGTTGACCGTCGCCTCCGTGTGGACGCCGCCGCATTTCTGGTCGCTGGCCATCCATCGCTATCACGATTACGCCAAGGCCGACATCCCGATGCTGCCGGTCACGCACGGCGTCGCCTTCACCCGCCTGCAAATCCTGCTTTACACCATCCTGTTGATCCCGATTTCGCTGCTGCCGTTCCTGACTGGGATGAGCGGCTGGATTTATCTGGTCGGCGCGCTGATCCTGGGCGGTCGGTTTCTGTCCTACGCTATCCGGCTGTTCGTCACCGGCGACGACCGGCTGGCGATGCCGACCTTCGGGTTTTCCATCGTTTACCTGTTCGGCCTGTTCGCCGCGCTGATGCTCGATCACGTATCCATTCGAGTCGCCACTTGGACGGGATGAGTCCGTCGGGTCGCCACTTGGACGGGATGAGTCCGTCGGAGTTCGCCTGCTACGCCCGCTCGGGACTGGGGCGGAAAGGAATGTTCGCTTCAGGAGACCGAGCGAGAACGCTTCCTTGTGGTTCCATGGTAGGAGCGAGACCATCCGATCCATCAGGCAATAGCCAAACAGAACCTGTGCCCAAGTTCCTACTGCCCACAGGTCCGGGATGGAGCGGGCGTCCAGGATCAGTTCGCATCACCGTGCGGGGCCTGGGCGACGCGCTCGTAGGTGGCGTGCACTCGGGCGCGCAGAGGGGGTGTCAAAACCGATGGGGCAAGTGGCGGCCATGACAATATTGATGATAGGTTTATCATAAAAATTGCGGATTACCACGATGCAACTTAACTCAGGAAGAATTTTTTTCGTAGCAGATCAGCGGTCATGGGTAGATGGACGGTGAGCGACACCCGTGCCCGCGCTGTCGTGGTTCGCTTCTCGCTTGTCCATGTCAGCGCCAGGGATCGGCTTCCGGCCACGTGCAGCGCACCCATTGCGGCCGGTTCGCGCTCGCCGCCGGCCGGGCTGGAGCGACGTCTTGCCGCGTGATCAGGAACAGCGCCTCGATCACCGTCCCCTCGCGATCCGCCACCCAGCGATGCGCTAGGCGGAATGGGCCACGATGCGTCTTTCGGCTCTTGCCAGCTCCCGGCCCCACACCTCCAGCCGCAGCCGCGCCTCCGCCGCGGGCGCGATCCGGCACTGCTGCGGCGCTCCGGTCGCCGACCCGGCCGCCAGCCACAAGACCAGCACCAGGCTCCCACACCACGTCCTGGGCCTTGCCGCCGATGATCCTCACTCGCTTCCGCTCGCCGAGCAGGCCCACCGCCACAGGAGGATGCCGTACACCGCCCCGTCGACTATGAGGACGCCCGCCCCCAGCGTCCATTGCCACGCCTGGGTCAACCTGACCGGATAGAGCAGCGCCAGCAGGTCGTGGTCGATGAAGCCCCTGGCGTAGCTGGCCTGGCCGATCGCTGGGCGCCGGTGATGCCCCAGCGGGGTGAGCGGACCAATCCAGCCGGTGAACTCGATCAGCGCGCTCCAGGTTACCGCCGGCAGAAAGAGCCACGCCCACCTGGGCCAGCGCCAGACCCGCAGGCCCCCACCCAAAACGAACAGGACGAACGCCAGGTGAAGCAGCACCACGGCGTCGGCCGCCAGGCGGAATAGGAACATCAACGATCAACTCCGGTTCAAATCTGGAGGGCCGATCCGGGCGAACCACCCAACGGTGACGGCATCAACGGCATCATTTGGCTAAGATAACGCTGCACTGGATGGTCCGGAATCGGGGGACGCATGAAATTGGATTTGGGCGATACTGCCAGGGCTCCTCACCGTGCCGGCGCGGGCGGCCAACAAGTGTGTGGAGACCAGCGGGCGAATCTTCTACCAGGCGGCGCCGTGTCCGCCAAACACCCACGGCGGCGACCTGCGCTGGAACGTCAACCGACCCTTTACGGCTGTTTTTGCCTAACCCCTCGAAAAGGTAAAACCAGCCCATCACCCTGTTTCGTTCGTTGCGTAAGGTCTTATAGAAAAAGAAAAAGTAGACATGGGCT
>JAGTSD010000427.1 GCA_018262135.1 Pseudomonadota bacterium
ATTGAATCCCAGGCTTAATAAACATAACCTATTGAAGTGTTATAAGAGCGGGGATCGTCATGAATTTCAACGTCTATCTCGATGATTTTATGGGTCGGCAGCTCGTTACGGCGGCGGAGCGTACTGGCGAGACCAAGAATGCCTTGATTCGCAAGGCGGTGAGCGAATGGCTGGCCCGCCATGGCCAGCCCCAATGGCCAGACGAGGTGCTCTCCTTTAACGGGATCGCGGAAATGCCACCCTTTGAATCCAGCCGCGATCGACTCAACCCGCCAGCAGTGGACCCGCTGGCGTGAAGTACCTGCTCGATACCTGTACGGTCAGCGACTTCGTCAAGGGACAACCGGGCGTGTTGGCCCGGCTCAAGGCGACCGCGCCGAACCTGGTGGCGATCTCCAGCATCACCCGGATGGAAATCGAATGGGGACTCCTGTTAAACCCTGAGCGCGCCAGGAAGCTGGCCCCCGTCATCAACGCCTTCCTGAGTTCCATCGCCACGCTGGCGTTTGATGCGGCTGACGCCCAGGCGGCGGCGGGCGTTCGCGCCGCCCTGCAACGGCAGGGGGAGCCGATTGGCGCCTACGACGTCCTGATTGCCGGTTGCGGACTGGCCAGAGGACTGATCGTGGTGACGTCCAACGTGGATGAGTTTCAGCGAGTCAGCGGCCTGCTCATAGAAAACTGGCGCGAGTCCATCTGACAGCCAACACCCAGATGATTGGATTCCAAGTCTGTGGTCCGTTTGGGTTTCCCGAATAAGCCACTATGCTGTGAGTGACTTGGCGCTGAATTAGGGGGCAACATGTCCAAACTGAACTTGGAAGTGGAACCGGGCACGGTGGGGTTTGACGCTGCCCGGCTGGCGCGCATCGAGTCGCACTTTATCCGCTACGTGGACGATGGACGGTTGCCCGGCTGGCTGATCCTGGTCAGTCGGGGCGGCAAGATCGTCTACCTTGGCAAGTATGGCTACAGGGATCTGGAAGCCAGGGCGCCGATTGAGTGGGATACCCTGTTTCGCATCTACTCGATGACCAAACCGGTCACGGCGGTGGCGGCGATGATGCTGTACGAAGAGGGCGCCTTCGAACTCAAGGACCCGGTGAGCCGCTTCATCCCGGCCTTTGGCGACGTGCGCGTCTACCGCGGCGGGTCGGCGCTGAAACCGGTGACCGAGCCAGCCATGGAACCGATGCGCATCTGGCACCTGCTCACCCATACCGCCGGCCTCACCTACGGTTTTCACCACGCCCACCCGGTGGACGCCCTCTACCGGGCTGCCGGCTTCGAATGGGGACCACCGGCGGGGATGGATCTGGCTGCCTGCTGCGACGCCTGGGCCAGCCTGCCCCTGCTGTTCCAGCCGGGCACGGAATGGAACTACTCGGTGGCGACCGACGTGCTCGGCCGGGTGATCGAAGTGATCTCCGGTCAGTCGCTCGACCGGTTTTTCGCCGAGCGGATTTTCCAGCCGCTGGGCATGTCCGACACCCGCTTCTGGGTCGCCGAGGAGGACGCCGGACGGCTGGCTGCTTTCTATTCGCCGCAGCCGGGCACCCTGCGCGCGGTGCGCAACGACACCATGGACCAGGTCACCCGGCAACCGCCCGCCTGTTGCCTGGGGGGCGACGGGCTGATCTCGACCGCCGCCGACTACCACCGTTTCACCCAGATGCTGCGGCGGGGCGGCGAGTTGGACGGCGTCCGCTTGCTCAGCAACCGGACCCTGCACTACATGACCCGCAATCACCTGCCCGGTGGGGCCGATCTGGAAGCCTTCGGCCGGCCGCTGTTCGCTGAAACCACGTTCGACGGCATCGGCTTCGGGCTGGGGTTTTCGGTGACGCTCGACCCGGTCGCCAACAAGGTGCTGTGCTCGCCCGGCGAATTCGCCTGGGGTGGAGCCGCCAGCACGGCGTTCTGGGTGGACCCGGTCGAGGATATCACCGTCCTGCTTTTCACCCAGTTGTTCCCTTCCAGCACCCATCCGCTCCGTCCCCAGCTCCGACAACTGGTTTACCAGGCGCTGGTGGATTAACGCGAGGTTATCGTCCTGACGGTGGCGGGGACGTCGGGTCCCCGGTCGCCAGCGCGTCTTGCCACGCACCGGTCCAATAGCGGGCCACGGTCAGGGGCCATCCGGCCCACAGGCCGAACCCGTCGGCGTTGGACCAGTGGGTCCCGAACGCACGCGAGGCAAAGGGGGCGAACGGGCGGGCAGGCCACTCCCGGCCGAACTGGGCCAGACCGGTCATGACCAGCACCTCGTCAATGGAGGGCTGCCCCGAGACATCGCCGATCACCCCCGAAAGGGTCAACAAGGCCTTGCGGAACAGGGTCAGATTTTCGGGAAACTGCATCGCCCCCGCCGTCCCCAGCCGGTCCAGCAAGGCCATCAGCCAGTCCATGCCCGGGAATGTCCCCTGCCGCACCTGACGCAAGCCCTCCGCGACAGTAGCGCGCAACGTCGCGGGGTCGGATGGATGTCTCAGCGCGGCGAGCGCACGGGACACGCCGGCCTCATCCTGGGTCGCGGCGCAGGCCACGGCCTGAACCACGGCGATGCGCTGCGCCTTGCCGAGCGAGGTGACCAGCGCCCAGGCTCCAGAACGGTTTGGCGATCATGGCCTCGATCAGGGTCCGCGCCAGCCAGCGCCGTTCGCTGGCCGACAAGCCGGGGTCGGTCACCTTGCGGCCCTCGACCCGCTCCATGGCGGTCAGGCGCGCCGTGCAAAACGGCAACAGGCCCGGGATGAGGACCGCCGGAGAGTCGGCATGAAACGCCGCTGCCCGCGCCAGATGGGCCTGCTCGCGGTCGAGGCGGATCTCGTTCGCCAGCAGCTTGCGAACGCTGTCGAGCGTGTTGCGATAATCGAGCGCCGGCAGCCCATGGTCCGCGCAGCGTTCTTCCAGGAAGACGCCGAGCGACGCCCAGATTTCCAGTTCTTCGTGCATCTGCTCTTCGACGCCGGGCCGCAGCACCTTGAGCACGCCCGCC
>JAGTSD010000428.1 GCA_018262135.1 Pseudomonadota bacterium
GGCCCGCGCGCAGGCCCGCCACCAGGTCCGGGGCGATATGCGCGTCGGCGCCCAGGGTCAGCCGCAACGGAATGTCAGCCTCCTCCAACCGAGTCTGAAGTTCGGCTACCGCCCGGCGAATGGCCGGACCGTCGTTGTCGTACATCCCCGGATAGATGTGCGGCGTGCAGGCGATGACCTTAATACCGTCATCAACGGCGATCCGCGCCATGGCCAGCGCGGTGCCGAGATCGGCAGCGCCATCGTCCACGCCGGGCAGGAGGTGGCAATGGAGGTCAATCATGATTCTTTCCATACAACCTTACAGATGCAAGTCAGCGCTCGACCAGAACCGGCTCCGCCGGGTCCGGCGCCAGGACTGAAACCGCCCGCAGTTCCCACGCCAGTGGCACCGCATCCGGCAACCGCACCACCATGGCGATGGGCAGATGATCGGAAAACGCGCAGTCCAGCACCTTGACCTGTTCGACCTCAATGGACGATGAAACCAGGATGTGGTCCAGTTGCCGGCTGGGCCGCCAACTGGGAAAGGTACACAAACCCGGCGCAGGTTCGCGCAGGCGAGCTACGTCCACCAGCACCGCCATTTCCGGACTGTCCGAATCGCAGTTGAGATCGCCCATCAGGATGACGTGGCGGTAATCGCTCACCTGCTCCGCCAGAAAGCCAATCTGCCGCAACCGGCCCCGCCGGCTCAGCGCCATGTGCAGGATCAGCACGTGCAGTGCGTCCGGCCCGGAACCAAGCCGCACTTCCAATACGCCCCGCCCCGGCAGCCCAGGCAGCTTGTGCTCGGTGATGGCATCCGGCCGGACCCGGCTCAGCGCCGCGTTGCCGTGCTGGGAAATCATGCCGATCTTGCGGTTGGACTGATCGAACACGTGCGCGAAGCCGGCCTGATCAGCCAGATATTTGATTTGATTGACAAAACCACTGCGCAGGCTGCCGGCGTCCACCTCCTGCAAACCGACGAAGTCGTAGTCGGCCAAAATGCGGGCGATGGCGTCGAGATTGCTCATCCGCGACGGCACCGGCACCAGATGCTTCCAACTGCGCGTCACGTATTGCGAGTACTTGCGGGTGGTCAACCCGCTCTGGATGTTGTAGCTGAGCAATCGCAGGCGCGGCGGCGCGGCGGGATCGGCCATTGCCATTTAGCCCTTAACCTTGCGGCGCGGCTAGTTTGGCGATCAGAAAATCCACGACTTCAAAAGTTCGGCCCGAACGCACGTCGTACTGGCCGCCGACGATGAACGTCGGCACCCCGCGCACGCCGAAGCGCTGGGCCAACTGGTTGCTGCGCCGCAACTGGGTTTCGGTCGTGAAGGACTGGTAGGCCTTGCGGAACGCAGCCTGATCCACGCCCTGCTCGGCGAAGAAGGCCGCCAGTTCGTCCTCGGTGTTCAGCTTGCGCCTTTCCTGCTGGATGGCGTCGAACAGCGGCCGATGGATCCGGTCCAGCACCCCCAGCGCCTGGGCGGCGTAATAGGCGCGGGCGCTGGGCTCCCAGCTCGCGCCAAGGGCGACCGCCATCTGCCTGAATGTCACGTTCTCCGGTTTACGCTTGAGCCAGTCATGCACCGCCGATTCCATATTGCGACAATGCGGGCAGGTATACGAGAAAAACTCGACCACTTCGATTTTACCTGGCGCGTCGGGCGGCGCCGGGGTCGGCACGCGCACGTAATCCCTGCCCTCCACAAACGCCGGCGGGGCGGATGAATCAGCTGCCTGGGCGGCAGCCAGCGGGAACAGGCAGACCAGGAGTACGAGCAGCAGGCGATGGAGCAAATGCAGCATGGGGATAAAATCCTCGGGTTCGGAGGGTGTAAAAGGGACAAGAGGTTGGGACTACAACGAACCGTAGGAGTGCAGTCCCGACAGAAACATGTTCACACCCAGGAAGGCGAACAGGGTAACCAACAGGCCGACGATCGCCCACCACGCCATCGGCGCGCCGCGCCAGCCCTTGGTCAGCCGCAGGTGCAGCCAGGCGGCGTAGTTCAGCCAGACGATCAGCGCCCAGGTTTCCTTGGGATCCCAGGACCAGTAGCCGCCCCACGCCTCCGCCGCCCACAGCGCGCCGAGAATCGTGGCGATGGTGAAGGCGGCGAAGCCCAGGGCGATGGCCTTGTACATCACATCGTCCAGCAGTTCCAGCGATGGCAACACCGTGGCCAGCACCCCGTCGGGACGGCGGGTTTCGGCGCGCTGGCGCAGCAGATACGCCACTCCTACCATCGCCGCCAGGGCGAAGGCGCCGTAGCCGATGAAATTGGCCGGCACATGGATCTTCATCCAGTAGCTCTGCAGGGCCGGAATCAGCGGCTGAATGTGATGGGCCTCGCGGTCGAAGGTATACCACAACAGAAACGCCACCGCCCCACTGATCGCCAGCAGGGCGAAGCCGCCCAGGGCGCGGGTGCGATGCCGGTCCTCATAGAACAGATACAACAGCGCGGTGATCAGCGCGAACAGGATGAACACTTCGTAGAGATTGCTGACCGGAATGTGGCCGATGTCGGCGCCCAGCAGATAGGACTCGCGCCAGCGCACCAGCAGGCCGGTCATCCCCAGCACGGTCGCGC
>JAGTSD010000429.1 GCA_018262135.1 Pseudomonadota bacterium
AGCGCGCCGCCGAGGAGTTGTTGACCCTGGGTGGCCAGCCGGTTGCCGCCGCCGGGGCCGAGGTGTGGAATCCGTCGTTCGATGTGACTCCAGCGGCGCTGGTGGATGCGCTGGTGACGGAACGGGGCGTGGTGCTGGCGCCGGATGGGGCGAAGATAGCGCGACTGATGGCGGAGTGAGTGAACAGGGGTGGTGCTGGCGCCGCCGGGACTCGGCGGTCTTTACCCCGATTCGCTTTAAGGCTCATTTCGCCGAGCCCGCTGGCGCCTGGTCCCGGAGCGCGCTTTCGCCTGGGCGGGTGGAATTCGCGGCGTTTTCCGACGCGCTCGCGGGGCGGCCGACGATAATGCCTTGCTCGATCCGCTCCAGCATGTAGGGAAAGAACGGGTTGGAGGACATGCGCACCAGCGAATCGAGACTGACGATCAACGTACCGCGTTCCCCTCGTGGGGCCACGGCACCCAGGCTGACGCCATATTCGTCAAAAGGCTCGGGATGCATCCCGTACAGTGAATCGCTCAGGGGGAACGGCACCGCCACATGCGAGAGCGAGAACACGCCCATCGGAAAGGACAAGCCCAATTCGCGAGTCTGCTCCTCCTTAGCCCCGGCTTCCGTCACGCGCTCCATCACCTCATAGCTGTCCGGGTTGACGTTGGTGATGATCGTGGTTCTGAACGCACGCGGCGGGTCTGGCAGGATACGGTTGAGCATGGTACTGGCGCTGGTGCGCATCAGCACACCCAGTTTGGCATTACGATTCAGATCGAACAGCACCAGTTCGCTCCCGTTATTGGGAAGCTGTTGATACAAGGCGGTAATGATCGACCGCGTGCTGACGGTGAAATCGACCACAGACTGGAATGTCAAGATTGGCGGCAGCTCGCCGAGCTTCCCTTCCCTGGCGTATTGGGCGATCCGGGGTTGCAAGGCGCGGGTCAATAATGACGACTGCCGTGCGCCATTGATTGGGAAGGAATTGTATTTAAAGGGATTGAACTCCGGCATCACACTCAGCCATGCCGCCTTGGCGAAGGGTGGGAATACCGCTGGCCAACCGAATATCCCGGCAAACCGGGCCATTTCGGTGATGCCGATCATCGGCGCAATCAGCACAACACGTTCTGGACGGGTCAGCTTGGGGTCACCGACCGCGTCGAGTGCGTATTTCATCGCCAACGCGCCGCCGTTGGAGAAGCCGATGATATGCAGGGGCAACTCAGGGCCGATCCGCCGCCGCGCTTCTCGCACCGCCAGATGCGTCGCGGCGACCCAGTCCTCCCAATCAACATCAGTCAGTCCGGCGGGCACCGTACCATGCCCCGGCAGGCGAATGGCGATGGAAACAAAACCACGACTCTGATATAGCCGGGCGACATGGCGCAGGCTGTAGGGCGAATCCGTCAGTCCATGCAAAAACACCACGGCACCGACCGGCTTTCCTGCCGGCTCCAGAATGTAAGAGCGGTTCCAGTCGGTGGCGAACTTGCCCGGATAGATCGGGCTGCCGGAATAATAGCGATTGGATGAAACCTGATGTTCCGGGGCCAGTTTTTCCGTGACATTGACGCGCACGCTTTCAAAGATTTTTTGCTCGGCGGCCAGGTAATCGTCCCAACCGATCTTCGCCAGTTCCTTCGCGGTCAGTTCGGCAGGCGCATAGGTATGCCAAACCGCCAGTGGTTCTCCGCGCTGTGACTGCCAGGCACGGAACACCAGCACGGCGACCACGCTGCTCACCAACACCAGCATCACAATCTTCAACAGCTTAATCAATTTCGCCCTCACCCTCTGGCTCCTCTTTGATCTTTGCACGGCATGTGAACGGGCTTGCGCACTGGAAAAATAGCGTTCAGCCACCGCTGGCCCGAAACAAGGCAACCAGCGCGTCCCCGGTGGTGCGCAACTCCAGTTGCCGACCCTGGATCGCGTAGGTGGCCGCTGTCGTCAGCGCATTCAGGTATTCACTTTCCTGCCGCATCACCCCATCAGGTCTGGAACAAGTCCTGCGCGTCGCAGCCGGCGCCTGGATGGTGATGGATGATCCCTCGGTCACATAGGCGGCCCGATAATGATTGCAGCCGGCCGACCCGCTCAGTACGCCGTCGGTACCAAATATCGCTGTAATCTTGCTGCCGTCGATCAACGAGACGGCGGCGCCGCGGCCGTTGTTGTACAGGGTCGCCCGCCAGGTGACGCCCTTCAGCGCCACCGGTTGCCACACCTTGAAGGTCGCGATCTTCTGCCCTCCGGCATCCAGCAAGCTGAGTTGACCGTCCTCGATTTTGTAAGCCATCGTCGCCGCCAGCGCCGCCATGAACGGCTGTTCGATGGCCGTCTGGGGTTTGGGGCACGCCATCATCGTGCTCGCCGCCTTGCCGATGGTCAGCTTGCCATCATCCACGGTGTAACTGGCGGTGTAACGATTGCAGCCGCCGCTGCCGCTCACCGAGCCATTGGCAAAGGTTGCGGTGGTTTCAACGCTGTTCGGGACGGCGTGAAGCTGACCATCCGTACGAGCGACACTCACCAAACGCCAGAGCGCGCCTTCAAGCGCCGTCCTGTCCACTTCGCCAGCCAGCGCCAA
>JAGTSD010000087.1 GCA_018262135.1 Pseudomonadota bacterium
GGGCCGATTGACCGCCATCGACGAGAGCGCCATCCCGATGGCGGTGGCGGATTTGCCCGAGCCGGTGGGACCGAACAGGACCGTGTGGGCCACCCGCCGCCGGTCGCGCGGATCGTAAAAATTGATGTTAAAGGTTTGGCCATCGCGGCGATGCCAGCCGACGAAACAGGGATGTCCGGTGCCCGTGGATCGCCCAAACAAGGGCAACACCGCCGCGATATGGGACGTATAGGCCAGCCGCGAGCGCAGGCTGTGGGTTCGATCGAACCGCGGGTCATACACGAAGGGCAGATTGCGCACGAAGCTGTCGTCGGCCAGCAGGTCGTAGCGTGCCGGTATGGCGGTCAAACCGGCCGGCCCCAGGATGTTCCCGGCGACTTGGGTGCGCTCGTCCAGTTCGGCGAGGCTCTTCCCGCGCAGATAAAGCCCCATCTGCACATTAAAAATGCGTTGATCTTGCCGCAAGGCCACCCGCGCGGCCCTCAGTTGTTCGGCGGCCGCGCCCGCGCTGTCGGAGCGCGTGTTCTCGACCTTCAGCTGGAGGGTGTCCAGATAGCTCTCGACCACGACGGGCGAACGCGGGATGAGGGTCCAGGTCATGACGGTTTCAGGGGGCAGGCGATCCCACGGACCGGCGGTGACGGCGCGATCCACTTGCCGGTCCAGGGTCAGCACCCCATCGGGCGGTGCCAACGAAATCCCGTGAAAGGTGAGATACCGCAGAAAGCTCGGCCCGAATTTCCACACGCCGCGATCCCGCTCGTTGTCCCGGTGCTCGATCGGCTCGGGCGGTATCTGCACCAGGTGCTGGGCGAGATCCCACCCCGCCCCCCGCTGGTCCGGTGGGGGCAGCGGGTTTTCATGGACATAAGCGACCGGCGTGGGGTAGCCCAAGACTTGGGGAGTCAGCAACGGCAACAGCCACGCGCGCAGCATCGCCTCATCCAGCCGCTCCACGCGCACGCCGATGCCTTCCAGGCCGCCGATCCAGGGCGCGATGGCTTGATTCAGCCGTTGCGCGGGCGTATAGCGCGGGTGTTTCCATTCCTTGGGGGGCGCCTTGCGAAACACGCAGGCGTGAATCTGCTGCTCGATCGCCCGCCAGCCTTTGGGCTGCTCGCCCGAATGGCTGATCCGCACATCCTCAAAGATCCCCCGCGGCGAACACATGAGCTGAAAGTGGTCGCGGGTTTCGGCCAACCACGCTTGCGAGAACGGCGTCTCGCGCACGGTGGGATCGGCGGCGGCCGCCAGGGCATCCGCCAGATTGGCCGGTTCCCGGTTTTCGAGATAGATCTGAACCACATACGGGAACTCGTCATCCTCCATCGGCAGCAAGCGCAACACATGATCGAGTTCCGCGCGAAAGGCGGCCTGGCGTTCGGGCGAACGGGCCTCCAGATCCGCCGCGTGCAGACGAAACGCCGCCCCGACCGAGACGCCATCATCGAGACGAAACACGCCCTCCTCGACCTCGTATCCCGCCAGCGGGAGGAAATCCGAGAACGCGGGATAGACCCGAAACAGGTTGCGAAAGGTTTGTTGGTCGAGCGGTACGGTCTGGCCGAACAACGGCCAGTCCCCGATCAGGCGGTTGAGCAGTTGTTGCCACCAGGGGACCGGGACAGCGTTCGCGGCGGCCGGATTGACGTTCACTGGCCGCCTCCGGCGTAGTCGCCTTCGCCCGGTTGGGCGTAATGCATCCCATCGCGCAGGGCAAAGACGGTGTAATACCCGGGGACGGGCATCGTTCCGCTGAGATGGGGATAGACGTACCCCAGAATCTCGGGATTGGGCACCTGCAGAAACTCCTTTTGCAGATCGCCGAGCGCTTCCGCGCCGCTGCGGGTGGCGGAATCGGCCTCCTCCGCCACGACCGGTGTTTCAAAGGTGGGGACGGGTGCGGCGGTTGCTGCCGCATTTTGTGCTGGCGGCGGCGTTTGGCAGGCCGCCAGGCAGCCGCTCAGGAGCGACATCCACAGGGCGTTGTGGAACCCAGGGGCGTTGCGGGACATTAAAAGATCTCCGGGCTGGAAGAGGTCTGGGTCGGCGAACTCGCCGCGTGGGGATCGGCGATGAGCCCGCTCATATGTCGGTCATACACCTCGCGCGTCGTGGGTCCTTCATCCGGTAATAGGTCTTTTTTCCGGGGACCGTAGGAACAGGCGGCCAAGGCCAGGCCTAGCAGCACCAGACCGGCCGCACGACGGCCCGCCCGCCCTCCAGAGCGTACCCGACCGGGGGGAAACGATTTAATCCAGGGGCGCATGGTCGCCTCCCTCTCCGTAGGCGTACTGCAACTTGCGCCCGGTCGTGTCGTAGTTGATCGGGATTTCGGCCTCGACAAAAATCTGGACGTTCTGGCCCGGCGGGACATACACCACGTCAAAGGCGTCGCTGGCCCGCTCGCGCACGTAGTTCGCGATCTCGCCCGTGGCACCGCTGACGCCTTTACCCAAGGCGTATTCGTAGGTGTGGCCGGAGACATAGCTATTGAGGCCGTAGGCGGTACGGTCCACGGTGACCTGGGAATTGGCGTAGGCGTTGGCCAATCCGTCGAGAAAGGCGGCGATGCCGCGATCTTTCAAATAGCTGCCGGCGTTGTCGAAAAACTGGCCCCGGATACAGGGCTTGCCCCAGGGATCGGTGAGATAGCCGAGATTTTCGTTGACGGAGACCGGCCCGCCGTTTTGGCCATGGCCTTTCCCGCGATGCACGGTATGGATGCGCCCGTCCTCAAAGACGAAGGTGACGGTATCGAGGTAGGCTCGGACGCAGGACTGCTCCCGGACACCGACGGCATAGCCCGTCCAGACGGCGTTCGCAACGCCCGGAATCCGCAGGCCGTTGGCCGCCAGATTATCCGCGCCAGTCATGAGCTTGAATCGGAAAGGATCGGTCAAACGGCCCATGAAGGGGACGCGGCCGACCAGCGGCGTCATCATCGAATTGTTGACCAGGGTCGCGGCATCCGGGATCGTGTAGACGGGGATCACGGCCGAGGCGCCGTCCTGGTCCGCCTTAACGGAAAAGGGATACCGCTTCGGCTGATACGAGAGCGTGGCCGCCGCCGGCCGGTGGCCGGACGCGAGGGCGCGCGCCGTCCCCCCGCCCGCGATATAAGGCGTGACGGTGAGGTAATCGCCCCCGAGACCCGTCGTCAGCCGCGCGGGTGGGTCGCGGCGGTTCCGGGTGGAATTCGCTGACGACGCAGGATCATGGCCCATCGAACCGGCCAGACGATCCGCCAGACCTTCCAGACCGGGCACCTGGCGTAACCCTTCCAACATGCCCGGCGCCATTTGCGGCGCGCCGGGGCGGGTATCGTTTGGCGCGGGTCGTTTCTCCTCCGGCGGGGAGAGCACGCGATTCGCTTCCGAACGACCGCCGTTGTCGGCGCCACCACTCGGGTTCGTGGACCCGTTACGTCCCGTCGATGCGGCGCGCATTTCATTCAACTCTCGCGTCAGACGGTCGATTTCACGGTTCAGCCGCGGGTCCTGGGCGGCGGCGGTCGCTTCCTTGATTTTTTGCTCGGCTTGCTCGCGGGTTTCGCGCAACGCTTGCGTCAGGCGATCGATGTCCTGCTTCGACTGATTGACGGCGTTCTGCGTGGCTTCTTTCACCTCCCGCGCCGTTCGATCTCGATCCAGCAGGCGCTGGTTTTCCGTTTGATCGAAGCGATAGCGCATATCCTGGAGCAGCGCAGTCATCGTGCGCAGCTCATCGGCATAGGTCGGGTCATCGCCCCGCCGGACATTCGGCGCTTCCGTCCGCGCCTTGACGGACGAGGTGGGAGAGGGCTGCAGCTCCAGCAGCCCGTACAGACCCCCGAGCGCCGCGACGCTCAGGCCGATGACGGCCCATTTACTCGTTGAGAACCAGGGGAGTGGCATGGGGGATCACCGCTTGATTGAAGGGTTGTGCCGTGACGACGGCCCAAACCGTCCCGTTATGGCCGCTCCCGGCGGGTTCCAGCGTGGGGTGGAGCGCGGCGGCAAACAGCAGGCGCCCGCGTAAGGCCTTGGGTTCGAAGGGGATGGCCATCGATCCGCCGTTGTAAACGCCCAGCGCCGTCACATGCAGGTTGCCCGCTTTCCACTGCTGCAAGGGGCGAATGGTCAGGCCCGCGACGGGTAGCCGAACCCAATCACGGACGTCGAACGGCCGCACGGCAACCGGCGTGGCATCGAGCTTCGGAATCAAGCGAGCAGGCCCGGTGTAATGAGCGAGAGCAAAGCGCGCCAGGGCCGCGTAATCCGCTCGGCCCTGGCCTTTCGCGCCGGGCGCGCCCGGCTGTAGAAAATCGGGGATCAACGCGCCAGCCGCCGCTTCCAGCCGGGCCTGGTCGGTCGGCGCATTCGCCTTGGCGTCAGCGGTCGCCTCCAGAACGGGATCGTGCAGAGTCAGGCGTTCCGGCGCCGCGCCCTCCGCCTGTGCCGACACATCCAGTTGGTACAGCGTGCCGCCGACGGCCGTGGCCAATACCCGAACCGGCGCAAAGGGTTCACGCGCGAGCCAGTGGAGTTGCCCCGTGGGGGAGAGCACGACGCGGGATTGCCGTGCCACCGTCTGGGGAATGTCGATATCCGCGATCGGCTCGGGAAAATCGATGCGTCGTTCCGCATCCACTTTCAGGGCCACCGGAATGGGATTGCCTTGCCAGACGGCCTGCGCTGCCGGCGCGGGGATCGGCGCCGGGGCGGCTACCGACGCCGTGGGTGCGATCTCGGTGGCCGCCCCGGACGTCGCCGTTGGCGCCGCTGCGGCCGAAGGCGGTTCAGGCGAAACCGCCGCCGCCACCTCGGCAGGCCCACCCGAGATCGTGTGCTGGGCCGTGACAGAGCCCAGGGTGGTCTCACCGATCTTCGGCGCCGTGGACGTAAGGGGCTGGCCCCCATTCGGAGATTGGGCCTGAACCGCCGTGAGTGCCATCGTCAAGGCCATGACCCCAGCGGGCCTGACCCCACAGGGTGCGAGAATCGCAAACCGGCGCCGAGCAGACATCGTCACCATACTCCTGAGAATTAACTCGCCACTGCGTCAGCCGGTTGAGGCCCCGGTGGCAGGTAGCAGTCAAACGCGAGCTGAAAGGGATTCGATTCGAGCGGCACGGCGTAATGCACGATGCGCACGGGATAGTGATAGCGACGATTGCGCGTTTCGATGCCCTTGACGTGTTCTTCCAGGTCGAACTCCAGATGGACCTCCCAGGCATCCTTGCCCAGGCGAATCACGTTTTTCGGATCGAAGAGGCCATCGGTCGCCGGCAACAGCCGTCGCGTGCGGCCGGCATACAGACTTTCATTGCGTTGCTTGTGCAGCCTGAGGTCGGCCATGCAACGTTCGGTGATGTAATGCCGCTCGGCCTCCAGATTGGCCAGATAATCCTGGGCGCAATCCGTGTGGCAATAATGGAGCTGGGTCATCAGATTTTCGGCAAACGCAAACACGTTCGCCGGCCAAATCTCATTCGGTTTGATCAGCTGCGGACGGCTCAAATCGGGCGGCACATGGACGTTTAACAAGGTTGGCATCCGCAACCAACCCACCCCGAACAGCGCCAGTAAAATCATCAGGAGGTAGATGATGCGATCGCGGTATCGCAGCTGTTGCTCGAGTTGGCTGAGGTGGGTCTTGGCGTCGGACACGGCGGTTGTCTCTCGTAGGCTCGCCGATCAGGCCGAGGGGGCGCGCGGGACGCGCCGGGGGCGATGGCGGCTGTACTGATAGCGGCGCCCGGGCTGGATGAAGGCCGCCCCCTGGGCGGTTTTCCGATGCCGTTCAAAATACAAGGGCTTGCCGGCCCGGTGGTGGTGGATGCGGCGCAGCAGGGCATACGCCAGCGCCAGCCACCCCACCAACCCGATGGCTAAAACCACGGGTGACCGTAACCACAGCGTCAAACCGATCAGGGCCAGAACGGCGGCCGCGCCCGATTGATACAGTGCGGCTTTGATTTCGGTCCAGGTGCAACCGAAATACACCAGCGGTTCGCGATCCAGTTGGTCGAGCGTCTGGTCGGGTTTCATGGCCGCTCGCTCAGCCGATGGTGATGTTGGGATTGATGGTGAGGTTGTTCATCCACTCCATGACCAGGGCGATGAGCACGGCCGCGACCACCAGCACGGCCACGATGAAGGCCACATTTTTAATGAACAGGCCCCATTCGCCGTGGCGCCGGGCATCGCTGACCGCGGTGAAGACATCCGCGACCCCTCCCATCACGCCGAATCCGATCATGACGACACCGCCGGCGATGGCCATCATGATCAGAACGGTGATGACCTTCACCAGGAAGGGCTTATCCGTCATGGAGCTGGGCAGAATCTTGTCCAGCGCGAAATTACCGCTGGCGGCTTGGGCCTGGGCCCACTCCGGCGCCACCAGCACGCACACCAGGGCGGCCAGGAGCAGACCCGTCGTCGGGCTGAGCGGCGGTAGCACGCGGCGGACCGCCGCCCGCCACCCTTCACGCGCCCAGGACAGCGGGGGAGATAGAGGCATCAACATCATGAGTAGAAGACTCCCAAAACAGAAACCAACACCAGGAACGCCGCTACCACGAGTAGCAGCACGTGCGGCGCGCGAGCGAAATCGCCGCCGCGCACCGCTTCCGAACCGACGTGCAGCAGCCAGCCCAGAACCAGGACGGTCCCCACCGCGACGCACACCGCGATCAAACTCCCCGCGATCGCCGGCGCCCGCAGTTGCGTGGCGGCGAAAAAGGCGCTCAACACTTCGTTCATCGCCCCGGAGGCGGCCACCGCCAGCCCTTCCCCCCACCGCGCGCTCAGAGGACCCACGATCAACGCCGCCGCGCCAGAGCAGCCCCCGCCGGCGCGGGCGGCGCGGCGTGGACGACCCGATGGCGCTCGTTGAGATATTCGGCGCTCCGCTGGCGCGTCAGCCGCAATTGCTCCAGGAGCGCGCCATAGTTAAAGGTCACGGACGAGCGATCTGACGCATAGCGGTGCGCCAGGCGCTCGGTGTGGTCGATCAGGTAATCCAGCTCCTGGACCAGGGATGCGATATCGGCTTGCTGTCGGGCTTCATCCACCAGGGGTGCGGCCGCGCTCAAGGCGGGTATCCCGAAGGCGAGCGCCAGAACCGCCGCCGGACGACAAAAGGAAGGCGTGATTGCGATCATGATGGCGGCTCGCTGTTGA
>JAGTSD010000430.1 GCA_018262135.1 Pseudomonadota bacterium
TAGCTTAAATTTAGAAGTCGTTGAGACGCGCATGCCGCAACCCGACCGAACTGAACCCTGACCGAACTGAATCCTGACCGAACTGAATGGAGAAACGTAGTGAGCAATTTCTGGGATGTTCTGTGGCTGATTGCCTCGACCTTCTTTTTCGTAGCCTACCTCATCGTCCTGTTCCAAATCATCATCGACCTTTTCCGGGATGCCGAGCTGGGCGGGGGATCCAAGGTTGTGTGGCTCCTCGGCCTCATCTTTCTGCCGGTCTTGACCGCGATCCTCTATATCCTTGCCCGCGGCAGAGGCATGGCGGAGCGGCAGCGGGTAGCAATGCAACGGGCGAAGTCCGATACCGACGCCTACATCCGGGAAGTGGCGGGAAAATCACCGGCAGACCAGATTGCCGACGCCAAGGCGCTGCTCGACGCCGGCACCATCAACCCGGAGGAGTTCGCCAGACTCAAGGCCAAGGCGCTCGCGTAACCTTATTTGCCGCTGACACGGTGCCTTGCCCACGATCCATTCGCGAGGCCGTTGTCAGCCGGCGCGAAGCGTTGCATCCAGATTTTTCAATTTTTTAAGCTCAAGGAACTCGCATGACCACCAAAACCGCCGCCGAGGCGCGGCCGCATCGTGATATCGTCTTGGTCGACTTGGGTTTGCAAGGCGGTGGCGCTCACGGCGCGTTCACCTGGGGCGTCCTGGATCGCCTGCTCGAAGTGCCCTGGCTGCGCTTCGACGGGATTTCCGGTACCTCGGCCGGCGCCATGAACGCGGCGGTGATGGCCGACGGTTACGCGGCGGGTGGCCCCGAGGGCGCACGGACCGCGCTCGCCAATTTCTGGAAGCGCGTCTCAGACGCTGCGTTGCTGAGTCCTCTGCGCCGTGGTCCACTCGAAATCCTGACGGGTCTCTGGACCCTTGATTACTCACCGCTCTACCTGGCGCTCGATCTCGCAGCGCGGGTCATTTCGCCCTATAGCCTGAGTCTTGGCAGTTCGAATCCCCTGCGCGCGATTCTGGATGAGAGCATCGACTTCGCCAGGCTGGCCAGTTCTCCGATCCGCCTGTTCATCACCGCCACCAACGTGCGTACGGGCCGCGGCCGCGTGTTCCGCAATGCGGAGCTGAGCGTCGACGTCCTGTTAGCCTCGGCCTGTCTGCCCACGATGTTCCAGGCGGTGGAGATTGATGGCGAAGCCTATTGGGACGGCGGTTACTCCGGAAACCCGACCATCACCCCGCTGGTGCGGGATTGTGTGTCCGAGGACACTATCCTGATTCAGATCAACCCGATCGAACGGCCCATGACGCCGCGCACGGCGCGCGAGATCCACAACCGACTCAACGAAGTCGCCTTCAACTCGCCCCTGATGAAGGAGTTGCGCATGATCGCCCTGCTGCGGGAGGTAGCCGATCCCGGCAAGGGCGAGGGCGCGGTCTGGGCCAAGATGCGCATTCACCGGATCGCCAGCGAGGAGATGGCCCAGTTGAGTTCCTCCTCGAAGCTCCTGGCCGAGTGGGAGTTTTTCTGCAAGCTCCGCGACAAGGGACGCCGCGCCGCCGAGGCGTTTCTGGAAGCGCACGGGGCGGATCTGGGCGTGCGGTCGTCGTTCGACCTCGATACGCTGCTGGAAGGGGTCTAACTCATGGGTCTGCTCGGCATTCTGCTCGGCCTCGGGCTGCTCATTTGGCTGGCCTTCCGGGGCTGGAGCATCCTCGTGCTCGCGCCGCTGGCGGCGCTGGTCGCGGCGCTAGCGGCGGGCGAACCGCTGCTGGCGCACTGGACGCAAACCTTCATGATTTCGGCGAGCGGCTTTCTCGCCCAGTTCTTCCCGCTGTTCCTGCTCGGCGCCGTGTTTGGGAAACTCATGGACGACAGCGGTTCGGTCTCGACCATCGCCCGCTTCATGACCGAAACGCTCGGGCCGCGCCGCGCCATCCTGGCGGTCGTGCTCGCCGGCGCGCTGGTCACCTACGGGGGCGTGAGTCTGTTCGTCGCCTTCTTTGTGATCGGACCGATGGCCCAGGCCCTGTTTCGGGCGGCCGATATCCCGAATCGCCTGATGCCGGCGGCCATTGCCCTCGGCACCTCGACCTTCACCATGTCCGCCTTGCCGGGCACGCCGGCGATCCAGAACGCGATTCCCATGCCGTTCTTCGGCACCACGCCCTTCGCCGCGCCCGGGTTGGGCATCATCGCGGCTGTCATCATGCTGGGCTTTGGCCTGTGGTGGCTGGCGCGCGCCGAGGCCGTCGCCCGCCGCAAGGGTGAAGGCTATGGCGACGCCCTCGTGGCTCCCGATGCCGCCGCTGACGACACCCTGGTGCGCGAACGGGCCACGACTGCCGGTTCGTTCGATCCGGCTGAAGTGCATCACGGCCAGCACAGCGAATCCGGTCCCCCGATCCTGGTGGCGATCCTCCCGCTGATCGTGGTGATCCTCGTGAATCTGGTCATGTCCATGTGGGTGTTGCCGCGTCTGGACACGAGCTTCCTGGCCGAAGCGCGGTGGGGAGGCATTCCGCTTTCGTCGGTCAGCGGGGTCTGGTCGGTGATCGTGGCGCTGATCTCGGCCATCCTC
>JAGTSD010000431.1 GCA_018262135.1 Pseudomonadota bacterium
GACGGGCAGGCCAGTTCGCGCACCTGCCCGAGACTTCCGGACCCGTTCCCTTCTCGCTGCGTCATTTGACACTCAGACTGAAGACGCCATCCCAATCCGGCGGCGGCGGTGTGGCGCGCAACGCCGCCAGCCGGTCCAGATAAAGCGCGTACAGCCGGCAGTCCGGCCGCCGCGCGCTCAAGCGCTGGAAGCAGGTCATTGCCTCGTCCCAGGCCTGTCGCCGAAGCGCGCCCAGCGCCGCCTCGTACTCGGCCAGTTCCATGAGTTGCTCCGGCGGCAGTTCGCCCTCCAGCCCCAGCGGCTCGAAGATCGCCACTGGCTGCGTCCGACCCTTGACCCGGACCCGATCCAGCTCGCGACAGACATATTCGGGTGCTCGCTCGCGAGTGTATTCGCTGATGACGATGGACACGCCATATTGCTTGGCAGCGCCTTCGAGCCGGGAAGCCAGATTGACCGCGTCCCCCAGCACCGTGTAGGACATGCGGAACTCCGATCCCATGTTGCCCACGCTCATCATGCCGGTATTGACGCCGATCCGAATGCGCAGTGGCGGCCAGCCGTGGGCGCGAAATTCTTGCTCCAGCGCCCGCAGCCGCCGCGTCATCGCCAAGGCCGCCTGAACCGCGTGGCGGGGATGTTCGGGGTCGGCCAGCGGCGCTCCCCAGAACGCCATGATCGCGTCGCCGATGTACTTGTCAATGGTGCCGCGATGCTCGTGAATGATTCGGGTCAGCGGGGTCAAATAGAACTGCATCAGCCGGGTGAGCTGGTGCGGCTCGAAGGGCTCGGAGATCGTGGTGAAATCGGCGATATCGCTAAACAGCACCGTCATCTCCCGGCTCTCACCCTCCAGCGAATAGTGCGCACCGCGCCGGCTCATTTCCTCAACGATCTCGCGCGGCACGTATTGCCCGAACAGGCGGGTAATCCGCCGCTCCCGCCGGGATTCGATGAAAAAGTTGTAACTGGTATGCAGGACGTACAACGCCAACAGCAACACCAGCGACGCGGCCAGGGGCGCGACCTGGAAATGCGCCAGCCACAGATAGGCATTGAAACCCAGCAATGCGCCCCCCGCGACGACCGTCAGCAGCAGCGCACCCAGCGGCGTCAGGAAACCGGCCAGCGCACCCAGCAATCCGACCAGAATCAGTTGCGTGATTTCCAGGCCGGCGGCATACGCTGGCTGGCTCCTGAAATTCTGGTCCAGCAGACCGGCGATCAGATTGGCGTTGACCTCAACGCCGGGATAGACGTTCTGCACCGGCGTGACGCGCAGGTCCAGCAGGCCGGCCGCCGTGGCACCGACCAATATGATCGCCCCATTCAGCAGGCGCGGATCGGCGCGGCCCGCCAGCACGTCGGTCGCCGAAACATACGGAAAACTGCCCTGCGGACCGCGATAGGGCACCAGCACTGCGCCCAGCTCATCGGTCGGAATGGTGAATCCACCGATCCGGAGCATCTCCAGCCGCCGGTTCCGGCGATCCGCGCCATAACCCGCGCCCATGACGAATTCAACCGGCGGATCTCCCAGCAGGGCGCGCACCACGGCCAGGGACAGTTGTTCGTACAAGCGATCCTGATAGCGGATCAGCAGGGGAACGCGCCGGAAAACGCCATCCGAGTCCACCAGAGGGCTGTTGAAAAAACCACCCCCTCCGGCGTTATGCTGCAACAGAAGCAAATTGGCGCCGTAACCGACCGCCTCGAGCGGCAGGACGCTGTTTGAACCCAGGTCCTGGACCGTGGCAACGGGCGGGGGCAACTGCCCGACTCGCATCTCCGCGCCGGGCGCGGCCTGGGTATTGAAGAAATAGCCGAGCACGACCGGACGATCGCGCAGGGCAGCGGCAAACCGCTGATCCGGGTCCAGTTCGCGGCGCAACCGCTCCAGTTTGGTTCGCATCCGGGCATCCTCGCCCAACGGGCTGTCCGCCAGCGCGGCAAGCACGCTGTCAGCGGCGTTGCGATCCGGTTCAGCGAACACCATGTCCATACCGAGCACGGCTACCCGATAGCGGTCGAACAGCCGCTCGACCAGTTCGGCCAGCCGACCCCGCGACCAGGGCCACTGCCCCTCCTGCCGCAGGCTGCGTTCGTCTATATCCACGATCACGATACGATTATCTACCGTCCCTGGCAGGGTCAGTTTCAACCGCGCGTCATAGGCGATGTTTTCGAGTTGGCGCAGAAAGGGCCATGGCCACCAGCCCCCGGCATGCAGGATGAACAAGCCAATCAGCACGGCGCTGAGCAACAGTTTGACGGCGCCATGAATGTTCAGCTCAATGCGATTTCCCGTAGAGACCACAATCTGTAAGGGTGTGGAGTTCAGGTCCAAAGTCGTGGACCCTCGATATCCCGCCCCAGCCGGTGGAACAGTTCGACCGGATCGTCCCGGCCGAAGCACCGGCGCTTGAGCAGCTTGAGTTTGTTGTCGAGCTCTTTGACGAAACCGCTGATCGGCAGCAGTCCAACACAGAGGGAACCCCCCTCAGCTTCCTACAACGTAACCGTTCACACCCCCCACCCCAGCCCTCCCCCACAAGGGGGAGGGAGTCTTGCGGAACA
>JAGTSD010000432.1 GCA_018262135.1 Pseudomonadota bacterium
CCTTCCTCGCGCTCGGCGCGCACGAGGAAGAAACCGGCGGCCTCGACCAGGTCGCGCAGGGCCTGGGGTTCCCAGGACATCTGCTTCACCAGCGGGTTCCGCGGCAGGTCGTACGCCTTGATGCGCGCGGCGAGCAGGCTGTTGAGCGGCTCGAGGAATCCTTTGCCGAACGCCGTGAACGCGAGGCGGCCGCCGGGCTGCAGCACACGTGCGATCTCGGCCAGGCCGCGCGGCATATCCGGGAGGAAGAACAGGCCGAGCCCGGACAGCGCCGCGGTGAAGCTCTCATCGGGGAACTCCAGCGCCTGGGCATCCATCGGCATGAAGATCGCGTTCGTGACCCCGGCCGCGGCGGCGTTCTCGCGGGCGCGCGCCGCCATCGCCGGGGCCAGGTCGACGCCGGTCACATGGCCCTCCGGCCCGACGCGCCGCGCGGCCGCCAGCGCCACCGCGCCGGTCCCGCACGCCACGTCCAGCACCCGGTCGCCGGGGTACAGGTCGGCGCGCTCGGCAAGCCTGACGCCGAGTCGCACGAAGTGCGCGTTCAGGGCGTCGTAGCCCTCGGCAGCCAGGTCCCAGCCTTGGGTGAAACGGTGTTTGATGTCGATAGACACGCCATGCTCCTCCAGGCCATTATACGCTACCGCCGGCATCCGGTGATTCCACATCTTCGCGGCGGCCGGGTATCAAACCGCACCTCGCACCGCGCACTGCGCACGCTGGCATCACTTGGACACGCTTTGTCAAGCCCCAATCTGAGCGCCGTCCAGCAATGACGCGAGCGGCAGCTACGGCGCCGAGGCCCATGCGGCTTCGGCCCGCAGGCACGACGGTGGAGCTTGTTTCGGATGCCCATCCACCACTCGGCTTCTCCGTCAGCGTGCGCATGCCTTAACGGCTATCGCGCATCACACTCAGATCACTCAAACCCCTTCGCGCGGCCGCGGCCGACTGCGCGCCGCTCTGTGCTGCAGATGCACCGCCTCATCATAAGGCCGACGCGATTGCCACACTTTCCAGGCAATCGCCAGCCAGCGATTGGCCAGGCAGCGCTGCGCATGGCTCTCGGAATGGCAATGCGGCCGGATCCGTTCATAGTACGCGACCGCCCACGTGGATTCTTTCAACGAGCAACGCGCCCACTGCTGGGCAATGTGGCGGAACTCCCGATCGCAGGCCCGGCGAAAGTGTACCCAGCGGCGCTTGTTGCTGCTCTCGGTGACCGGGCAGGTTCCGGCCAGGGCCTGCACACTGGCCGCCGTGGGAAAGCGTTGGCGATCGTCACCGAACTTCGCCAGTAGCGCCGGCGCAAGCCAGTCCCCAGCGCCCGGCAGCGAAGCGAACAACGCTCGCTCTGGGTGCCGGGCAAACAACTCTCCCACGTCGCGTTCCACGTCCAGTTGCGCTTGCACGACGGAGAGCAACAAAGCGGCCAGGCAGACCGCCTCGCCCTGGTACACCTGGATCGTGTCAGGGGTCGCTTCGGGTTGGGACGCCTGGAGGCGGGCAAAGTTGGTGCGCAGCCCGGCGGGGCGGGGATAGTGATGCTGCTGCGCGAAGGTCTTGAAGGCCGCAAAGCTCAGCGCGCTGGCCGCCTGCGGGGTGGGATACGCCTGGATGAAGGCCAGCGTGATCTGCGCGTCGAGGTGCTTGAAGACCTGCGTCGCCGCGGGATAGTAGCGCAACAGCACCGCCCGTAAGCGGTTGCAACAGCGCACCCGGGCGCGTTGCAGGTGCTCCCGTAGACTCACCGCCGCACGCAGTTGGCGGGTGAGCAGACCGTCTGGGCGCCACAGGGCGAGCCGATGGCGGTCGGTGCGCGTGACATCCGCGATCACGTAGGCATCGCTCTGGTCGTCGCGCGCCCCGCTTTGCCGGTAACGGCTGCGGCTACTCTTGACAACATTGGGGGGAATCACATACACCTGCGTATAGCCGTGCGCCCAGAGAAAGTCGATGACCAGGTGATGGGCGGTTTCGATGCCCACTAGACACTCCTCAGGCTTGAGGCCCAACCGTTGGCGCGCCGTCTCGAGCTGGCACAGCCCTTCGGGCGTATGCGGCAAGACCAGCCGTTCCAGCGCCGCGCCAGCTTCGTTCAAAATGACGACGTCGTGCTTGGTTTCGCTCCAGTCGATTCCAATGTACACTAGCATCCAGCCTCCTTTCCACGCTGACGGGAGGCCCCTTGGCGGACGTCGCCCCTGCGGGCGGACGCGGGTTGCCGTGTCCCTGTTAGAGCGCTCATGGCGCAACACGCTTTGGACAGTGAGCCCGCCAGGTCTGGGGGACGGTCCAAGTCCGGCGCTCGCGGCGCGGATAAATCAAGGTCCTGCTTCCCAGACCGGGTCGCCGATGGGGTCGCCGATTTGGATGGGCATCCAGCTCGGTTGTACTCCATCGGCTTCCCCTTGTCCATTGTACGCTAACAGGTTGTACTCCATCGGCTTCCCCTTGTCCATTGTACGCTAACAGCGGTAAATCACCGCAAGTACACCCCCTGCGCCCTCTGCGTCTCTGTGGTAGACTCGAAGCACGCACTTGCCGAAAGTCTCACTATTCGCCGGAGGCTACTT
>JAGTSD010000433.1 GCA_018262135.1 Pseudomonadota bacterium
TGGCGCCCGACCAATTCGATCTGTCCGGCTTCGCCTTATCGCTTCCTGTCTGGCTCGCCATTCCCTTCACCCTGCTATTCACCATCTGGATGATCAACCTCTACAACTTCATGGACGGCATGGACGGCTTCGCCGGCGGCATGGCGGTGATCGGTTTCACCACGCTGGCCTGGCTGGGGAGGGCCGATGCCGGATTTACCGCTGCCTGCCTGATCGTGGCGGCGGCCAGCGCCGGGTTCCTGATCCACAACTTCCCACCGGCCAAGATTTTTCTGGGCGACACCGGTTCCACCGCGCTGGGTTTTCTGGCGGCGGCCTGTAGCCTGTGGGGCAGTAAAGCTGACCTGTTCCCGTTCTGGGTCGCGCTGTTGACTTTCTCGCCGTTCATCGTGGACGCCACCGTGACTCTGCTGCGCCGCCTGCTGCGCGGCGAGAAGGTTTGGGAAGCGCACCGAACCCATTATTATCAGCGACTGGTGCTGCTCGGCTGGGGACATCGCCGGACGGTGCTGGTCGAGTACGCGCTGATGCTGGCCTGCCGACGCTGGCGGCCGGCTGGCTGTTGATCTATGGTCTATTAATGTGGGGAGTAGGCCGGCTGGAACGGCGGCGTGCTACAGTATCCACCCAATGATGTTTACGGTTCCATCAATCAAAATCACAAGCCATGCTTCATCGCCATCTGAACCATCAACAGTTCACCCTGGCCGCCATCGACGATGTGATCGCTCGTGGCAGGCGGCGGGACTGGGCCGAGTTGCGCCGGATCGCCCTGGCGGATCGCACGGTGCTGGAGAACATTGCGCGCGTGTGTCGTGCCCGGATTTCCGATCCCTACGCCCAACGCTACCATTTTTGGATGCATTATGCCCGTGAGCACTTGGGAGAACCTGCCTGACTGGGAACGGGTATTGTCATCCGCTGCTCGGTTGCAACGAATTTTGCCGGAAGCAGTGCTGGTGGGTGGTACCGCTAGCGCTCTCTATGCTCGCCATCGCTTTTCCCGCGATGCGGATCATGTGCTCGCCGATCTGCGCACCCGCTTCGATAAGGTGCTGGCGGAATTGGAGTCGGTAGCGGGGTGGAAGACCGCTCGCATCCAACGTCCCGTACAGATCCTGGGCAGCCTGGATGGAATCGAGACTGGAGTGCGGCAACTCATCCGGGAAGAACCGTTGGAAACGACTCAAATCGATTGCCTTGGCGTGCGTCTGACCGTGCCGACGCAAGGCGAGATGTTGCGGATCAAAGGGGTACTAATCCTTAGGCGTAACGCCACGCGGGACTATCTGGATTTCATCGCCTTGGCTGATTACATGGGCTTTAATCCAGTGGTTGAGGCGCTTGGCCCTTTTGACCGCCTGTATCCTCAACCTAACGAAGAGTCGGCGCTACAGCAGTTACAGATCCAGCTTGCCAATCCGTTGCCCTATGATCTTGATAAAACGAGTCTGGCCGAATACAAAAATCTCGCTGCAAAATGGCATGACTGGAACTATGTCAAGGCGATGTGTGCCCGTTACGCGACAGTGATTTTCGACCGGGTCCGTGATCGCAATCAGGAACAATAGGGGTGGTCCGCTGGATCCGCGCCATTGTAACCCACCCCGTGAAGCTCGAATCCCGGCTCAATCTTCCCACTTCGGTTCGCCGCGCCTTGTTGATCGCCGGCGATACGCTCGCCGTACTGGTCGCGGTCTGGGCATCCTTCGCTATCCGCCTGGGCGACTGGTGGCCAGCCATGCTGCAAGACGTGATCTGGCTGTTCCCGCTGGCGGTCGGCATCCTGATCCCGACCTTCGCAGTGGCCGGCTTGTACCGGCCCATCCTGCGCTACGCCGACGAAAGCCTGCTCTATACCATCGTGCTCGGCGCCAGCATCGGCGTACTGCTGATGATGGCGGTCTGGGTCTTCGTGCAGGAAGGCCTGGTGCCGCGCTCGTCCTGGGTGATCTGCTGGCTGGTGCTGGTGGCGCTGGTGGGTGGGGGCCGGTTGCTGCTGCGCCGCTTTTTGCGCCGGCGCTTTCGCCCGGGCGTCGCCCGGACGCCAGTGATCATCTACGGCGCGGGCGAGGCCGGCGCCCAACTGGTCAACGCCCTGCGCTCCAGCGCCGAATTCGAACCGGTCGTCTTCGTGGACGACAATCCGCAACTGTGGGGTAGCGTCGTGCGCGGCCTCAGGGTCCAGACCCCGGCCAGGCTATCGCGGTTGCTCGCCCACCACGAAGTCCAGCTCATCCTGCTGGCGCTGCCTTCGACGCCACACCGCCGCCGGCGGGACATCCTGGAATCTCTGGCGGGGTTGCCGGCCCGGGTCATGGATGTGCCCACCCTGGCGGAATTGACCAGCGGCGCCCGGCGCATCGACGAGTTTCGCGAAATCGATATCGCGGACATCCTCGGCCGCGATTCGGTTCAGCCTAACGACGCCCTGTTGCGCGCGCGGGTGAGTGGCCAGGTGGTCATGATCACCGGCGCGGGCGGTTCGATCGGCGGCGAACTGTGCCGGCAAATCCTGGCGCTGCGTCCGCGCCGGCTCGTGTTGTTCGAACGCTCCGAATACGCCCTGTACGCCATCGAACAGGAGTTGCGGGCCATGCTGGCCAACATGGGCCAGCCACCGGTCGAGCTGATTCCGCTGCTGGGTTCGGTGGTCCACCGGCGGCGGTTGCAGGTCGCGATGGAACGCTTCGGAGTGCGGACCGTCTATCACGCCGCCGCCTACAAGCACGTGCCGATCGTCGAGCACAACCCGATCGAGGGGGTGCAGAACAACGTGTTCGGGACCTGGCGCGCCGCTGAGGCCGCCCTCGCTGCCGGAGTCGAGACCTTCGTGCTGGTGTCCACCGACAAGGCGGTGCGGCCCACCAACGTCATGGGCGCCACCAAGCGGCTGGCGGAACTGATCCTGCAGGGGCTGGCGGGGGAGGGCGCCGCTACCCGCCTGTGCATGGTGCGATT